>CALUFR010000173.1 GCA_944319875.1 uncultured Bacteroides sp. | reverse complement strand
CGGCAAACAATACAATAGCAATAATAACAGTAGGACCACTGGCCGCAGAGATTGCTGACGAATACAAGATAGACAAAAGGAGAAGCGCCAGCATACTTGACATATTCTCCTGTGTAATACAGGGAGTAATACCATATGGCGCACAAATCCTTATAGCGGCAGAACTGGCGTCAATATCTCCACTTAACATCATGGAATTTCTGTACTATCCGCTGGTATTGTGCGCATTCGCAATACTGAGCATAATATTCAGAATACCCAAAACTGTTTAAAAAATATATTGTTCATACAAGAGGCACAGACAAAAAATACAAAAAAAGAAACTTAAATCACTTGTATAATTAAAAAATAACCTCTACCTTTGCACCGCAATTGAGGATGGTTCCGTAGCTCAGCTGGATAGAGCAACGCCCTTCTAAGGCGTGGGTCCTGCGTTCGAATCGCAGCGGAATCACTTAAAAGCTCATAAAAAGGATGGTTTCGTAGCTCAACTGGATAGAGCATCGCCCTTCTAAGGCGAGGGTTTCGGGTTCGACTCCCGACGAAATCACCTAAAATAAAGGGAATTGGTAATAAAATATCAGAATAGCCAATTTTTAAGATTCGATTAAATATTTCTCCACGCTTTAGTATCCGGTGACAGGATAAGGAAAGACATTCAAATAAAAAATATGCAGTGTAATATCCTTACTTTAATTTTAAATATAAATATTAATCTGATGCACAAATAGATAGCATTTTTTTTGATAAATCCTTCTAGGTGTGTGTTCTGTGTTCGAATCGCACCAAAATCACGAAAAAAGAAAGAAAATCTTGATGACAGTTTGTCACAGATTTTCTTTCTTTTTATCTTGTTCCTGTTTATTAAACTATTATAACGGAAGATGTTTACCTTTGCTTTATTTAATTCCTTCAAGAGCTTGACGGGCAGTAACATTTGAAGGATCTAACTGAAGGATACTATTCCAATATTCCTTTGAAGTATCATATTCCTCCTTCAAGAAGTAATAGTAACCAAGATAACTCATACACTCTATAATGAGCGATTTTTGCGCCTTAGGATTTGCTTTAAGTATGTCCATTGCTGTTTCATAATATGGTTTTGCAAGTCCTTGCGTTGTTTCAGGGTCAAGCATCGCATTTGTTCTCGCCCTCCAGAAATAACCAAGGTAGTTATCTGGAACACGTGTTGCTACATCCGCAAATACTTCGTCTGCTTTCTTTAAATAGCCTTCCTTAACATCAGCAGCGATACTGTCAACTGCGGCAGCTTTGTAATGGAGCCTTCCCCAAAGAAAAACATCGCTCACAGCTGTCTTATTCCCAAGAATGTCCATATATTCCTCATAAAGGCGAATTGCATCGTCATACTTCATATTGTTTTCACACATCTCCGAAGCCTCTTTGAGCACTTCCGGATGTTCATTTGCCTTATCAGCCGCAATTGCGCTTTGAAAGTCCTCTTTAGATTTCTCAAAATCTCCAAGGTTGGCATAGAGACGTGCCCTATAAACATAATCAAGATAAACCAGTTCGTCGGCGGGGACTTCACGAAACAGGTCGGCTGCTGCCTGTATGCCAGCATCGTACGATTTCATTTCGCAAAGATCATACATTTTTACCCTCATGAGCGAACGGTTAGAAGAATCAGACGCAAGGCCTTTTTCTACCATAGCAAGCGAACGGTCATAATCCTTATTAAGATATAGAAGAAGAGCATAACGGCTGTAGTCCGCTACTGTAGCATTGCCACTATGCATATATATATCGAAGGCTGCTTTAGCTTTAGAATAATTTCCCATTTCATAATATACATTGGCTAATTCTCTATCCACTTCAATATCATTGGGGAAATATTCCTTGAACTGCTGAAGTTTTTCAACTGACAGTTTCGGATTTACACCGACATATGCACGCGCATACTTGAAATACGCTTCCCTGCATGACTTATCAAACAGTATTGCCTGCTCATAGTTTCCACATGCCGTTCCTGCATCCTTACGGGCTAATGCTACGTCGCCAGCCAGCACATATGCGTCCGGCAACTTGCTGTTTATCTTCAGGGCTTTCATGGCATATTCCTTGGCCTCGTCCAGATTGCCTGCATCAAGGTAAGAACGACCAATAGCCACAAGAAGCTGGACATTTTTCTTGTTTTTTCCCTTCAACAGCCCTGCAAAATTTTTGGCGGCTGCATCAGGATTCGCCTTCAGTGTTTCTGCTATCTGTCTCACCTGAACTGTAAGCTCGCTGTCGAGTACGTTCTGCGCCATCATGGATGATGATAACATCAAACATAACATTATGTAAAAACCTTTGTTCTTCATGATTATAATCGTTTTAATTGTCTAATTGTCAGTTTAAATACATATCTAAAAACTATTGCAGTTCTTTCAGTTAATCTTCTTTTACGTTTACCAATCTTACGGGTTGGGTAGCCGGAACAAGTCCGGACTTGAGGATAATGCGCTGACCTCTGTCGCTCGTCAGGAATGTCATAAGTCCTGTGGGCAATGCCCCAGCAGGATCGTTGATGAGTATATATACCTCGTTGGTCAACGGATACTTACGGAGAGCCAGATATGCCTGATAGGGCTTGTAGCTATTATATGAAGCTGCTTCATGCCCGTCGCTCACCGCCATGACACATACGGACTCATTAAATGAGAGCCTTGTGGTATCGGCATCGTTTCCTACCCAATTCGCGCTGATTATGCCTAATGCTCCGCGAGCGGACGACACATATCGTATCACCTCTTCATTAGTAGCCAACGCCTTTACGTTTTCTCCCATCGGTTTTCCCTTACAGATGGAATCGATGGCATAATGCACTGTACCTGAGTTCGGATTATCGAACACTACCTGTATATCACCCTTTCCCTTACCTGAGGAGAGACTGCCCCATGATGTTATCTTACCGGAAAGAATATCCCGCAACTGGCTTACGGTAATGAGCGAATCCGGATTGTCCTTATGAACAATCAAAGCAAGTCCGCTCACTGCCATAGCCACCGATTCGGGGAAAAACTTCCGTGAATGAAAAGAGGATATTTCCTTTTCTGTGAGGCGCCTATTGGTTATTGCCAGCCTTACGCTGTCTTTCATAAGAAGATTTACAGCCTCCACCTCATTGCAATATATAGGAGTTACTACGGCTTCGGGAGTAAGAGCGCGATACACCTGAAGTTCTTCTTCCATGATGGGTTTCAACGTCTCATCTACCGCTATAGTAATGTTACCGGAATAGAGTGTCTGTACTTCCTCCTGCTTCTTTCCTCCATGACACGAAGCCAGGAGAAAAGAAACAAAAGCCCCAATGACGGTTATTCTGATAATACTCATACCTTAATTCCCGTTTTACTGAAGCCTAAATGTTATAGGACATGTGTAGTACACCGGCACATTGCGTCCGTTCTGCTTTCCGGGTATCCACTGCGGCAAAGACTCCACTACGCGGATGGCTTCCTTGTCCAGATAAGGATCGATAGAGCGGAGAACTGTTACGTTGCTCACTTTTCCTTCGGCAGTCACCACAAAGCGAATAATGACACGTCCCTGTATTCCGTTTTCCTGTGCTATGACCGGATAACGCAGATGTTGGGCGATGTATTTGAGCAACTCAGCTTGCCCGCCGGGGAACTGTGGCATCTGTTCAACCATCGTATATGGCTCTTCAGGTTCCTCTTCCTGGGTAATCACTTCCTGAAGGTCTGCTATATCCTGTCCGTTGAGTTCGTCATTGCCTTTCACGTCGGCAATAGAAATCTGAACTTTTGTCTCGGCAAGTTCGTCCTGGCTTTTCAATTGATCATCTTCCTGTACTTCCTCATCTTTCTTGATGACGGGGGCTGTGAATTTGATAGTACTCTTCAGTGCAGGAGGAGGAGCGATAGGATCGACTTTCTTTATTATGTTTTCGTCCTTAACTTCAGGTTCCTCGAGTGCCGAAAGCTGTGTTACTTCCACCATTTCTTCCTTCTGCTCCGGGATTGCGCTCCTGATAAGTTTGAACAGGCTAAATCCGCCTATCGCCACCAAAGCTACTACCACTACGGCAAATGTCTGGCGCCGTCCCAAGTCCTGACGCATCTTATAAGCTCCGTAGCTCTTGTTTCTGTCTTTGAAAATGAGTTCACACCATTCCAAAGAGGTTAAATCTATATTCGACATAATTGTTCTTCCATTTTACGGTGTTACACATTTTTCATTCAACTGAGTTTCGAGCCAGCTCTCCTCTTGACGTATAATTGTCTATAAGGAACTGGTCGCCTTCTGTAATATCAACAATCACATATTTTCCGACACTGCATATCTGCATCTCGTCGAGAGCGTCGATAAGGTTTCTGTAGGTCGATTTGTCGGTTGCCTTTATTATGACTGTCGGAGTATCCTTGCCGGATTTTACCTCAGCTATCTGCTTCTTGCATTCTTCTTCCGTGATTTCAAGGTTGGCTTTCTTTTTCTTCAATTCCTGCACCTTGCTAACGGCATCGTAATTTTTGGCGAGAAGCAGCTTGCGGAGCCCGTCTGCCTCGTATGTCGTTTCCTTGAGCGAAGCATAGTCCTTGTAATTCGGCTCTCCCTCATAATAATACAGCTTCCCTTCTTCACCCAACAGGAGAGTGATAGCCTGTGAGGCCTTCACCTTGTTTTGCTGCTCTTCGGTAATGTTCTTATCGTTCGAAGGCATACTTATTTCCATTGTCTGAGGCTTGCTCAGCGATGTACAGAGCATGAAGAAAGTAATGAGCAGCATGTTCATATCCACCATCGGAGTAAAATCTACACGAATATTCATCTTCTTCTGCTTGCTTCCTTTACCTTTCTTATTACCTCCATTGTCTTGTATTTCGGCCATAACAATATATTGCTTATTTTAATCTTCGGGACCGCTCTTGAGAGAAGTAATCAGATTGTATCTGTTTTCTTTCAGATCCTGAAGCGAATTCATAACTTTTTTAATAATCTCGTAAGGAGTATTCTGGTCGGCCTTGATGGCGATGCGCAAGTCACGATTAGTGACACGCGCATTTCTCACCCACGACTTGAACTGATTGTCCACACTGTCACACGGTATGCCACAATCCTTCAGCAGCCTGTCCTGTTCCTCGCCGGACAATGCCAAAAACGATTTCATCTGCTGCATAGACACTCCGAAAGTCGGGAAGAGTGAAAATTTCTTCACCTCCTGAGGAGTAAAATTCAGACCGTACTCCTCGCCCATTGCCTGAAGCGTGGCAGCCATGTCCGCCTGCTTGTCGAGGCTCATGAAAATCTTTCCCTGCGGATCGACCAATATCATCATTATGTTTGTCTCTGGTATCTTTATTTCTGATACCGACGCCGGAGTCACCACCTGCACAGGCTCTTTCTTCACGAAAGTTGCCGTAAGCATGAAGAATGTAAGCAGCAACACGGTGACGTCGCTCATCGCCGTCATGTCGATGAACGTGTTTTTTTTCTGTATCTTTGCCCTACTCATAATTTCCAGCCTCCAGCTTTACTTATTTATGTGTAGCTGCAAATGTCTGTACGATAGAGAAACCAACTTCGTCAAGGCTGTATGTCAACTTGTCTATCTTATTAGTGTAATAGTTATATGATATTACCGCCAAAGCTCCTGTAAGGATACCGAAGGCTGTGTTAACAAGTGCCTCAGAAATACCTGTTGACAAAGCGACTGAGTCAGTACCACCTCCGGCTGAAAGTGCGGCGAACGACTTAATCATACCAATAACCGTACCGAGCAATCCCATAAGAGTACCAAGAGTGGTAATGGTAGCGATGATAGGAAGATTCTGCTGCATCATAGGCAGTTCAAGAGCGGTTGCTTCTTCAAGTTCTTTCTGGATGGCCAATATCTTCTGTTCCTTTGTTACGTCGGTTGCTTTGTCCATTTCGTCGTATTTGCGCAGTGTAGCTCCAACCACGTTTGCAACAGAACCGCGCTGCTTGTCGCAGAGTTCCTGTGCAGCCTTGAGATCGCCGCGTCCGAGAGCTTCCTTAATTTGAGCAACTAATTTAGAGAGTTTACCGCGTCCGAAAGCCGCACGGATAGTGAAATAACGCTCAATGCTCAATGCGATAACCGTGAGAAGGAGTGTCTGTATAATAGGAACAATCACACCACCTTTGTATATAGTACCAAGGAGGTTGCCCGGAAGAGGATGATTGTTCGGGTCGTTGTTCATGAAGTTGGCGGGATTACCAAACACGAAATGATAAATACAGATAGCGACAATAAGACACACGATGATTACCAAACCTGCCGCTTCAATACCTTTGAAAGTTTTTTTTGTTGAGTTCTTTACTGTTTCCATATTAATTAACCGTTTAAAATAAATTAAGTTATTAGCCCTTATCTTATAGGGGCGATAAAAAATATATTAAATAATAATTTCACTTGCGGGCATATACATCCGACCGGAATATCTTCACGGCATACTGATGGGTAATGCTCCGTTCTCATCCGGTATAACATTTCAGAACATTATACCGGAGAATTTAAAACAATTAAACTAAAAACGATTAATTAATTAACTAAATGATGATTTTTCTCAAGGCAAATACGAAGTATTCGCATGATGGTATCACACAATGAAAAATGGTTGACGGGAAAAGTCTCTGCTTTCCCCCCAACAGCCCTACCTCACGCAGGGAACAATAAAATAAGAGAAGACGCATATGGAAATTCATATCCTGCATCCGTGCGCGATGGATGCGGGGAAACGCGTCTGAAATATAAGTTACCACATGAGAGACGTCGCACACCATCATAAGGGCTTTGTCTATGCCCGAAAAGGCAATAAAACGAAGGCACCCTTCATCGTCCGGCGAAACGGTATCCAGAATCATTGGAGATGCGGCAGGCTCATCGGCGCAAGCCGGAACCGCATCTGCCATTTGTACTCCCGCCAACAGGAGCACAAGGACAATGAATATGTTCATAAGGATTCTCATACCATTAAAAAAACAAATCCGTCAATTAAGTTTTTTAGCCTTGCGCAGGCTATTCAAATACAGAAAGACACTTGCGGAGATACCACACAGCCGATGCGGGAACACACCAGACATGCGCCCGAAAGGACTCTCCCGGGCTATCTGATAAAAAAAAGAACGCGCTTGCTGCTAAATAATGATATGCCTTATGGCATAAGTGTATAGCGACGACGACTTTCCGCAGAGCGCGAAACCGTACGCCACGCTGTTTGAAGATTCAAAAAGTATGTTAAGTTTTTGAATATGTTTAATCATACGCTTCGCCTCCGCCTTCACTAATATCTGTGTCTTGGCGTTAAGCTGCTTCACGAACAGGCTACTCAAAAGCCTGAAACTGGAATTGACATTGGAGAACGTCTCGCCCGCAGCAACTGGGCTGCAATGATAGTCAGTCAGGCTGGAATACGTCATGCCGTCGCTTTCCGAAGCATCGCATACAGATACTATGTCAGGACCGCAGAAAGCCTTTATGTCTTCCACGGCTCCGGCAAACGCTCCTGCAAGCGCTATCAGCATGATAATCATCAACCTGTGCATATATAGATTTTTATTATACTTCTGTTAATATTTCAATTCGGGCGCAAATATAGTGATTTATTTCATAACACAAACTTTTTTATCACAATATTTCATATATTTGCAAGAGATTTGACCGCAAGCCCATTAAAACGCCGCACGGCACACATATTATATATTATAACATACAAAAAAAACATAATAAAATGGACTTTATAATCGACTTTATCCTTCACATCGACCAGCACATGATAGATATTGTGCAGAGTTATCACCTTTGGGCTTACGCCATATTGTTCATGATAATTTTCATCGAAACAGGTCTCGTGGTCACCCCTTTTCTTCCAGGCGACTCTCTTCTGTTCGTAGCTGGAGCGATATGCGCACAGCCCGACATGCCTCTAAACATACATCTACTTGCCACACTGTTATTTGCAGCAGCCGTAAGCGGAGATTCGTGCAACTATGCCATTGGTCATTTTTTCGGACGGAAACTATTCTCAAATCCTGACTCCAAGATATTCAAACAAGAATATCTTGAAAAAACCCACGCTTTCTACCGTAAGTACGGAGGCAAGACCATTATAATCGCAAGATTCGTTCCGATAGTAAGAACACTTGCCCCATTCGTGGGAGGAATGGGGAAAATGCACTACTACTATTTCATGGTTTACAACGTCGTTGGCGGAGCCATATGGGTAGGCTCGTTCTGCTATATGGGGTATTTCTTCGGCGACCTGCCATTCGTGCAGCAAAACCTCAAACTGCTCCTGCTTGCCATAATAGTAATATCAATACTTCCCGCCGTCATAGAAGGACTGCGGGCAAGGCTGAGGAGCAAATAAAGTAAGTAAACCACAAAATATCAGCCTAATCAATAAAGCGGCCTGTATTGGTAAAAAGAACGGTATCATTTCATATTGACACGAATAAAGCTTTCAATCTCGTCATATGGAATTACACCTGCTACATTGTCATACAAATCGACATGGCTTGCTCCCGGAACGATAAGCAATTCCTTATTGTCTCCCTTAAGTCTCTTGAACGCATCTTCGGAGAAATAGCGGGAGTGAGCCTTCTCGCCATGGACTACCAATACTGCACTGCGTATCTCGCCAATATATGTCAGTAGCGGAGTATTTATGAAAGAGAGTGCAGAAGTGACATTCCATCCGTTGTTTGAATTCAGCGAACGAGGATGATAGCCACGTGGAGTCTTGTAATACGCATAATAATCCTTAACAAACTGAGGCGCGTCATCCGGCAAAGGATCAACCACTCCACCTGCAAGGGCATAGGTTCCGTTTTTCGCGTCAATGGTACGCTGTTCGTTTAGTTTCTTGCGCAACTCATAACGAGCGTTTTCATCCATTGAATCGAAATATCCGTTGGCTGTAACACGGCTCATGTCATACATAGTCACAGCAACAGTTGCCTTTATACGTGTATCGATAGCAGCCGCATTCAGTGCAAAACCTCCCCATCCGCAGATTCCTATAATTCCTATTTTAGAAGAATCAACGTCCGGGCGGGTAATCAGATAATCAACTGCCGCACTGAAATCTTCCGTATTTATGTCCGGCG
>CALUFR010000172.1 GCA_944319875.1 uncultured Bacteroides sp. | reverse complement strand
GTACTTCAGGGTGAACGTCCTATGGCAGCACAGAACAAATCAATCGGTCAGTTCAACTTGACAGGTATCGCTCCTGCTCGTCGTGGTGTTCCTCAGATTGAAGTAACATTCGATATCGACGCAAACGGTATCTTGAAAGTATCTGCTAAGGATAAGGCTACAGGTAAGGAACAGGCTATCCGTATCGAAGCTTCATCTGGTTTGAGCAAGGAAGAAATCGACCGTATGAAAGCTGAAGCTGAAGCTAACGCAGAAGCTGATAAGAAAGAAAAGGAACGCATCGACAAGTTGAACCAGGCAGACAGCTTGATCTTCTCTACAGAAAATCAGTTGAAAGATCTTAGTGACAAGCTTCCGGCAGACAAGAAAGCTCCTATCGAAGCTGCTCTTCAAAAACTGAAAGACGCTCACAAGGCACAGGATTTGGCTGGTATCGACGCTGCAAGCGCAGAACTCCAGTCAGCTTTCCAGGCAGCAAGCGCTGAAATGTATGCTCAGTCTGGCGCACAAGGCGGTGCTCAGGCAGGTCCTAACGCTGGTCAGGCAAACAATGGTGGTGCTAATGACAAGCATGGAGACAATGTTCAGGACGCTGATTTTGAGGAAGTTAAGTAATCAAATAAAGTAATATAAAAGGCGTGCAGTTCATAAATGAACTGCACGCCTTTTTATTTTAAATCAAAATTCTTTCAGAATTTTCACTACCTCCAAATCTGCAGGAAGCCAATCAACATAATCCAACTCATTCGGTTCTAGCCATTTTGCACTTTTATGTTCTAACAACTGAAGTTTTCCATAAGATACTCTACAATAAAAACAATGCATAATAAGCTCAAATTGCGGATAATGATGATAAACGGTACAGATCTTCTTATTAATATTAATTGTACAACCTAACTCCTCTTTGATTTCTCTAACAAGAGCTTCTTCCTGACTTTCGTTCTTTTCTATTTTACCACCAGGAAATTCCCACAACCCTTCAAAATCACCATACCCTCTTTGAGTAGCTAGTATTTTACCTTCTTCGCAAATTACAGCAGCAACGACCTCTATTGTTCTCATAATTAAATCACCTTAACGTAATACGGCATAACCGGCTCTTTTAACTTCCATGTAACATTCATAGGAAAATCTCCATGCGAAGATACATAATTTACCAAACCAAAACAGTGAAAAGGACACGTATTACCATATCCGTCTTTCTTATTTTCACGAACAAACAATATAATTTTGCGTTGTGTTTCCTCTTGATTGATATATCGTCTTCCACCTTCATTCTGATGAGAATCAAAATTCCATGATTGCCAATGAAATAAATTTTCGTTTATTACATAATCATTGTATTGAGTAGATGGAGAAAAATCCTTATCTGATTTATTTAGAGTTACAAATAACAAAGAAGCATTGTGTTCAGGTAAATGGAAAGCACCGGTTGCTGTTCCTTGCATTTTCTTTACTGCAGTCTGACGTCCAACTAATGTAAAAATTTCCTCACGAGTGTAACAACCATATACCTCCATCTGAGAACAAAACAAGTCACTCAATGGAATAGTCTTGATCTGCAAATGTTCAAGCAAATATGATACTATCTCCTTAATTTCCTGGTTAAAGTATATATATTTACCCGTTTGAAGTAAAGACAATGCATCATATACGCTATTGAAACCAGATTTATCCAATTTTTCAGAAAATAAAGCATAATAAAACATTAATGTATAAATTTCATTTTCTTTCTTAAGATAATCATCACTACCGCCTAAAAAATTATCTATAAAATGAAGAAAATTAGCTGTATTATGATGTATAAGATTGAAAACTCCTTTCTCCAAACGTTTAGTTATTTCATCATCCTGATACGAAATCTTACCAGCTGCACGCTTCAACGAAGTCCAACAGTTTGAACCTTGATACAATACACGAATATCCTGCCCATTGTTATCCAGAAATTGTGATATAGTAGGCGTACACTCACCATAACTATTTATTTCACGTATTATTCTAGATTTATTATAAATAGCACTTTGAATATTTTCCAATATATATTGACGTGCTAATTTTTCCATAATAATGCTACATCCATTAGGCAGCATTGTGAAACCTTCTTCAATCTGTTTTCTTATATTCTTATCCGAACTTAGTGTCAAAGCCCTGAAACGACTTGCAAAATCATATTTACGGTTTACTTGTGCTACAAAATCAAGTACTGTAAGTTCTGTCTTGCCAACAGAAAGACGAAGCCCTCGTCCCAACTGCTGCAAAAATATTGTCAGACTGTCAGTAGGACGTAAAAAAAGCACTGTATCAACCTCTGGTATATCTACACCTTCATTGAAGACATCAACCACGCACAAATAATGAATATTTCCTTCACGTAAATCCTTTGTCAACCGTTTACGAGTTTCACTGGAAGTATCAGAAGTAAGACTATGAGCATTGAAACCGTATAAAGATAATTGCTTTGCCATAAATTCGGCATGTTTCTTATTTACACAAAAACAAAGAGCACGACAGGTGTATTCGTCAGCCAAATATTTATGAAGGGCATCAACAATCCTCCCTACCCGTTCTTTATTACAAAGTTTGTCTGACAATCGTTCAATATTATATTTATTTCCACTCCACAAACAATCATCAGTAAGATCTGTATTATCAGTTACACATAAATACTGAAATGGAGTCAACAATCCGGCCTGCAAAGCTTGTGGAAGTCGGATCTCCGCACTGATATGTCCTCCAAAATCAGGCCGTAAATCACGCCCGTCCATACGTTCAGGTGTAGCAGTAAGACCAATTAATATTTTAGGAGTAAAATGGGCTAACAGCTTTCTATAACTGTCAGCCTGACTATGATGAGCCTCATCAATGACTATGTAATCGTAATAATCTTTATCAAGTGAAGAGAAAAATTCATCATATTTTGAGTTAAACATTGAAATGGAAACAAATAAATTCTCGTATTCATCATCATTCTGCGGACGATATCCTCCAACCCACAAAGAACCAAAGTTCATATCTCCCAAAACACTCCTATAAGTATTCAATGCCTGGCAAAGAATTTCCTCTCTATGTGCTGTAAATAATATACGACTATGCGAATTGGTCCTTTTAAAGTTTTGATAATCAAAAGCTGATATTACTGTTTTTCCTGTGCCTGTGGCAGCCACAATCAGGTTTTTATAATTATGATTTTCTTCTCTTTCTACACATAGTTTGTCTAGTATTTGTTTCTGGTGAGGAAGTAACGTAAAATGATGATATACTTTTTCATCTTGCCTATTTCTAAACAAACTGTTACGCATTTCCCTATTAAACTTATTGATACCTCCTACATTAATATCTTCAAAATTAGGACTATTCCAATACATCTCAAAAGTAGCCATTGCCGTTTTAATTATATGTGGATTTTCAACGTTAGTTACGCGTATATTCCACTCCAAGCCATCAGTTTGAGCTGATTTAGATAAATTTGAGGACCCTATATAAGCCGTATTCATACCTGAGTTTCTAAGAAAAATGTAAGATTTGGCATGAAGACGTTCAATTTCTGTATTATAAGAGATTCTTATTTCTGTATTAGGAAGTTCCAATAATTGTTCTATTGCTTTTGACTGAGTAATACCACAATATGTAGTAGTAATAATACGTAAATGTTTCCCTTCTCTTTGCACAAATTTCCTTAAGTCCTCAAGCAACATACGTATCCCAGACACCTTCAAGAAAGAAACGATAAAACATATTTCATCGGCACTAGCTATCTCACGACGTATTTCTTCTCCAAGTGATAACGCACTACCTCCACCTGTAAAAAGATTACTTGTACGAAAACCGCTTACGGGTCTTATAGTCTGTGACTTACTCTGTTTTTGAAGTATGTATTGCTGTGATGACATCACCTCGGCCAATAGATTATAAGGCTCTACTATCTGCATTTCTTCTAACAGACCGGTATCAGACAAAATTCTGTTTATCATATTTACACGGTCCTGTTGATTTTCTATTTCCTCCAATCTATTACGAATAATCTTTGCAAGATAATCAGCTAATATCTGAGGAGATTCAGCTTCATCAATACAATGTTTCAAGCAAACCAAATTTTCAGCCTCTGTTTGTTCTATTTGTTCACTTGTTTCTTGATTTATAATATGTTCATATACACCTTTTTTCAGCATAATAATAATTATTATTAATTAATCAGAAGTATTAGGACTTTCTACAAAGACTTTAAAAGCCTTAAACATAATCTATAATATAATATTTCACAATGAAAGCACCAAATCAGCCAACAATACCGCAGATTCCTGTTCTTCTTTTGGAGCATCCTTTGGTTTCCATGCTACAATAAAACGTACGGTTGCAGACTTTACATCATACCCCCTCTCTTTCCATTCCATCAATGTATATTGCATTTTTTGCGATAATCTCCCTACAGGTTTGTTATTAACGGTTTCATAAAGAGTAAAATCTCTGTAAATCAACGGATCTCCTGACTTCAAGGATAAAACCTCGCGCTTTATACCTTTAAAATAACTCAGAAAGACATCTTTATGTGACAACTGTAGGAC
>CALUFR010000171.1 GCA_944319875.1 uncultured Bacteroides sp. | reverse complement strand
GTCAATATCCTGTAGCGGTGGTGCGGAATTTGCATAGGCTGACCATACTATGAGTACCCTTAATATACGCAGAATCACATCGTCCTCGGACGCCCTTTATTCCGGGTGCGTCAGGATATACGAGGAGAGTTTCCCATACGAGGAGCGCCGCGATACGGCTGTCATGACCGGAATGCTGTCGGATGACAGGTTCCATTTCATCGTCTTTTACGGAGACCGGGAGGAGGACGGCCCTGTCGGCTTTTTCACTTTCTGGGACTTCGGTCACGGCTATCTGTACGGAGAGCATTTCGCGGTGGACCCGTCCCGTCGCGGAGGCGGCACCGGCACCAAGGTCCTCGACTATATCAAGAGCCTCGGCATCCCTATGATACTCGAGATCGAGATGCCTTCCGAAGAGGATGAGATGACTCTCCGCCGCAAGCTTTTCTATGAGCGCAACGGCTTCATCCTCAATCCACACGACCACATTCAGCCGGCCTATCATCCCGACTCGCGCCCCGTTCCGATGCGCGTGATGACCTGGCCCTACGTCTTCTCCCCCGACGAGTACGGACAGTTCCGTACCGACCAGCTCGGAATCATGCCGGAACTGTAGCCGCCTGCCACAACGGCAGTATTTCCCGTGGTTCGGTGCCGTTGCGGAAATGGGGCGCTGGTCGGGGAAATCGGGCGGTTGGTCGATTTGAGTTGGGAAGGAAGGAGCCCTGCGGTAGTTTTGTCATCGCAAAAATGATGAACGATGACAAAGCGATTGTGGGCAATAGTAATCAGTTTCATGTGTACGTGTATGTGTATCCCTGCCGGGGCGCAGACTCATGGCAGGGATACTCTTTGGACTCTGTCCGGATGCCTGGAGTATGCGCTTGAGCACAACATACAGCTCCGCCAGACCCGCAACACCTACCTTTCCGGTATCGAGGATACCAAGCAGGCCCGTGCGGCCCTGTTCCCCTCGCTGTCGGCCTCCACTTCGCAGAGTCTGGCCAACTACCCGTCTTCCGATGTGACGGACAACAATATGTACACCGGGTCGTACAACCTCAACGCGAGCATGAGCCTTTTCCGCGGCGGCAGCCTGTCGATTGCCCTCAAGCAGCAGAAAGTGCAGAACGAGATGGACCTGCTCTCCGTGGAGGAGACTGCCAACGATATACGGATAGCCATCGTGCAGGCCTACATGCAGTGCCTATATGCCGCAGAGGCCGTTACCGTCAACCGCAGCAACGCAGAAGCCTCCAAGGCTCAGCGCGATCGGGCCGAGGAGATGTGGCGTGCCGGTTCCATCAGCCGGGTGGACTTTGCCCAGCTCGAGAGTCAGTGGAAGAGCGACGAGTACCAGGTCGTCTCCGCACAGACCTCTTACGACGAATACCTCCTGCAGCTCAAGCAGCTGCTCGAACTCGATATTATGGACGAGATGAATCTTGCCGGGCCTGATGTGTCTGAAGATCAGATATTGTCAATACTTCCCCCCAAGTCCGATATCTATGAGGCCGCCCTGGACGCCATGCCTGAGGTTGAGCGTGGCACTCTATCCGTCCAGGCTGCCGAGCTGGAGATCAGACAGGCCCGTGCAGGATTCTTCCCTTCCATATCCTTGTCTGCCGGAGTGGGCACCAGTTTCATGACCGCCACCGGTGCGGGAACGGCTACCGGCTCCACCCCCGGCTATGTGAGCGGCAACCAGTACTGGAACAACTTCCACGAGAACATCGGTCTGACCCTCAGCGTTCCCATCTACTCCAACCGCAGCAACCGGACCGCCCTCAACAAGGCCCGCCTCTCCGCCGAGAACACCCGCCTCGAGCAGCAGAGCATAGAGAAGGACCTGTTGAAAGAGGTGGAGTCCGCCTATCTGGGTGCCGTATCCAACCAGTCCCGCTACATCGCCGCCCTGCAGCAGGAGGACTATGCCCGTCAGAGCTATGACCTGACCTGCGAGCAGTTCTCCCTCGGCGTGAAGAATACCGTCGAGTTGATTACGGCTCAGAACGAGCTTACCTCTGCTCAGCAGGAGGTCCTTCAGGCAAAATATATGACAATGCTCAATCTCGAGCTGCTCAATATATATCAAGGAAAGAAAAACCCGATAATCCGATGAAAAAGACAACAGCAGTAAAAATAACCGTCTGGACGGTGGTCCTGGCCGTGGCGGCCGTCGGCATCTGGCTGATGGTCAGGCCGTCCGGCAGCGGGGATATCACACTTCAGACAGCCCCTGTCACCCGCGGCGACATCCGCAACTCCGTGACAGCCACCGGAACAGTCGAGCCGGTCACCCTCGTGGAGGTGGGAACTCAGGTCTCTGGCATCATCGACAGGCTCTATGTGGACTACAATGACCGGGTCACCGCCGGTCAGCTCATCGCCGAGATGGACAAGGTGACACTGGAGTCCGACCTCCAGGAGGCCGAGGCCCAGCTGGCCAGCAGCAAGACCGAGTACGAGTACCGCATGAAGGAGTACCTGCGCACCAAGAAGTTGTACGACAAGGAACTGGTCAGCGACGCAGAGTACGACGAGGCCCTCTATCTCTACGAGACGGCCAAGAATACCTACGCCCAGCGCCAGGCCTCCATCGTCGGCATCCGGCGCAACCTGGGCTATGCCACCATCACCTCGCCCATCGACGGAGTGGTCATCAGCCGGGCTGTGGAGGAGGGCCAGACAGTGGCCGCCGGCTTCGAGACTCCGACCCTCTTCACGATAGCCAACGACCTGACCGACATGCAGGTGATAGCCGATGTGGATGAGGCCGACATAGGCTGTGTGCAGGAAGGGCAGAGGGTGGATTTTACCGTGGACGCATACCCCGACGATATATTTCAAGGATTGGTAAAACAGGTCAGGCTTGAGGCTACGACCGAGTCAAGTGTCGTGACTTATGAAGTGGTTATCACGGCATACAACCCGGATCTGAAACTCAAGCCGGGCCTTACTGCCAATGTCACCATATATACCATGGAACGTGATAATGTGTGCTGTGTACCGTCCAAGGCCCTGCGGTTCGTTCCCGACGGGGGGCTGCTAAAGGCCCTCGGCTATAACCTTGGTGTAGATGATCAGACTTGGGGGACGGCCGCAGACGGGACGGTCTGCTGGGTGGTCAGCGGAGATCAGCTGGTTCCCAGAAAGATAATCATCGGTCAGTCCGACGGAGAGAAGACCGAGGTAGTCTCGGGTCTCCGGGATGGCGAGACAGTCGCGGTAGGACTGCAGATGGCCCCGGTGATGCCGGACAGGTTCCCGCAGCAGGAGCGCAGCCCCTTCATGCCCGGACCTCCCAGATAGACAGCCATGAGAGAGATTATCAGACTCGAGGATATCCGCCGCGATTTCATAGTCGGCAGTGAGACGGTCCACGCGCTCAGAGGGGTGTCGTTCACCATCACCGAAGGGGAGTTCGTCACCGTCATGGGATCCTCCGGCTCGGGCAAGTCCACCCTGCTCAACACCCTCGGCTGCCTGGATACCCCCACTTCGGGAGAATACTGGCTCGACGGCATATCCGTCCGGACCATGGACAAGAACCGGAGGGCGACCCTGCGCAACCGCAAGATAGGATTTGTCTTCCAGAACTACAACCTCCTGCCCAAGACCACGGCCGTGGAGAATGTGGAGCTGCCCCTGATGTACAATCCTTCCTACACCTCTTCCCAGCGCCGTCAGAAGGCCGTCAGTGCCCTGGAGGCCGTGGGACTCGGCGACCGCCTCCAGCACAGGAGCAACCAGATGTCCGGCGGGCAGATGCAGAGGGTGGCCATCGCCCGGGCCCTGGTCAACGACCCGGCGGTAATCCTGGCGGACGAGGCCACCGGCAACCTCGACACCCGTACCAGTTTCGAGGTGCTCGTCCTCTTCCAGAAGCTCCACGCAGAGGGCAGGACAATAATTTTCGTAACGCACAATCCGGAAATCGCGCGGTACAGCAGCCGCAACATCACCCTCCGCGACGGAAGGGTGACGGGGGATGTCCTCAACGGAAACATCCTCGACGCAGCCGCTACCCTCGCGTCCCTTCCGGTGGAGGAGGACTAGACCATGAATCTGGCAAATCTCTTTAAAATAGCTGTAAAGGCTCTGAGCAACAATAAATTCCGCGGATTCCTGACCATGCTCGGCATCATTATCGGGGTGGCGGCCGTGATAACGATGCTGGCCATCGGTCAGTGATCCAAGCGGAGTATTCAGGCCCAGATCAGCGAGATGGGCTCCAATATGATCATGATACACCCGGGCGGGGAGCGCATGGGAGGGGTGAGGCTGAGCGCGGACGACATGGAGTCCCTGAAGCTTGAGGACCTGGAGGATATCATGACGCAGACCAGTTTCGTCACCTACGTGTCCCCGGCGGTCAACAGCTCCGGGCAGGCTGTCTACGGGGCGGAGAATACCCCTACCACGGTCTATGGAGTAAATCAGGACTATCTGGAAATCAGGCGCTACCGGGTGCAGGACGGGGAAATGTTCTCGGAGCAGGACATCCGTACTGCGGCCAAGGTCTGTCTGGTGGGCAAATCGGTGACGGATGAGCTGTTCCCCGACGGGCAGAATCCGATCGGGAAGGTCATCCGCTTCGGCACCATCCCCCTCCGCATCATCGGAGTACTGGAGAGCAAGGGCTACAACAGCATGGGCATGGACCAGGACGATCTGATCCTGGCCCCCTATACCACCGTGCAGAAGAGAATGCTGGCCATAACTCACCTGCAGGAGATTATCTGTTCGGCTGTCACCGAGGACTACACCGATGAGGCCATAGAAGAGATATCCCAGATACTCAGGACCAACCACCGGCTCAAGGACACTGACGGGGACGACTTCTCCATCCGTTCCCAGCAGGAGCTCTCCTCGATGATGTCCTCCACTACCGACACGATGACGGTGCTGCTGGCCGTCGTAGCCGGTATCTCGCTGCTGGTAGGAGGCATAGGCATCATGAACATCATGTATGTGTCGGTCACCGAGCGTACCCGCGAGATAGGTCTGAGGATGTCCATAGGGGCCAAGGGCCGGGACATCCTGGCACAGTTCCTCATCGAGGCCGTGCTCATCAGTGTGACCGGCGGCCTGATAGGGGTCGTCTTCGGAGTAGGAGCGTCCCTTCTGGTCAATCTGCTGGCCTCCTATCCCGTATTCATCCAGCCCTGGAGCGTCATCCTCTCCTTCGCTGTCTGCACCGTCACCGGAGTATTCTTCGGCTGGTATCCTGCGCGGAAGGCGGCCGGACTGGACCCGATAGAGGCGATAAGGTACGAGTAATTTGCTTACATTTGCATCTGTGATACTAAGGCTATGACATCGGAACGGACAAGATATACCACCGGATGGCTGATCCACACCCTGATATGGGCGGTGGTGATATTCATGCCCCTGTTCGTGACATCTCCGGACAGGCCCCTGATGGACGGACCGGAGTACCTGCGCTATCTCATAGTGCCCCTGTCCTTCATGGTGGTGTTCTATGTCAATTTCTTCTGGCTCATCGACCGGCTTCTGAGCCGTCACCGGGCCGGACTCTTCATCGCGGTCAACGTGGTGCTGATCGCCGCCGTGATGCTGTCCGTCCATCTGTGCTTCCAGTATTTTTTCCATCCCGATTTCCACCGGCCTCCCCCTCCGCCGCGCATGTTCATGGACCAGTTCCTGTTCCTGTCCCGCAACGTCGCGCTGTACGTCCTGGTGGCCGGGGCGAGCGTGGCCCTGAGGATGACCGGCCGCTGGTACAGGGCCGAGGCTGAGCGCAAGGACCTGGAGCACCGCCGTTCCGAGGCCGAGCTGCAGAACCTCAGGCAGCAGCTCAACCCCCATTTTCTCTTCAATACCCTGAACAACATCTATTCCCTCATACAGATCGACCCTTCCCGTGCCCAGAGCGCCGTCCACGACCTGAGTCACCTGCTGCGCTATGTCCTCTACGGCGGCAGCCGGGATGAGGTGCCGCTGCAGGACGAGGTGGATTTTATCCGGGAGTACATTGCCCTTATGCGCATACGTCTGCCGCGGCATGTGGAGGTGAGCGTGGAACTGCCTGACGGCGTGCCCGGCCTGAGGATTGCCCCTCTGCTGTTCATCCCCTTGGTGGAGAATGCCTTCAAGCACGGGGTGAGCAATGACAAGCCCTCGTTTGTCCGTATCTGGATGGCAGTGGATGAGGACCGCCTGGACTGCGAGACGGTCAACAGTTGTTTCCCGAAGGCCCAGGACTCCGACCGCAGCGGCTCCGGAGTGGGGCTGGCGAACCTCAGCCGCCGGCTGGAGCTGATCTATCCCGGGAAGTATGAGTTCCGCTGCGGGCAGGAAGGGGAGGAGTACCGCGCGTTCCTGAGTATTGACCTTAGAAAATAAGAGAACTATGAGATTGACCTGCTGTGTCGTGGATGACGAGCCCCTGGCGGTGGAACTGATGGAGGGGTATGTCCGCAAGACTCCGTTCCTGGAACTGAAGGGGGCTTTCTACAGTGCTTCGGCTGCCTTCGAGGCCCTGCGGCGGGAGGCTGTGGACCTGCTGTTCTGCGATATCCAGATGCCGGAACTCAGCGGGATGGACCTGGCCCGGATGCTGCCGGAGCGGACGCGGGTGATTTTTACGACAGCCTTCAGCAGTTATGCCGTGGAGGGGTTCAGGGTCAATGCGCTGGACTATCTGCTGAAGCCCATTTCCTATGCCGATTTTCTGGAGTCGGCCTCCAAGGCCCTGCGGTGGTTTGAGATGGCGGGCAGCAGCATTGCTCCGGCATCCATCTACGTGAAAACGGATTACCGGCTGCTGCGTCTGGAACTGGACGATATCCTCTATATCGAGGGACTCAAGGACTATGTGCGGATCTGGCTGCAGGACAGTCCGGAGCCGGTGCTCTCGCTTACCAGTATGAAGGCCCTGGAGGAACAGCTTCCTACGGATCGTTTCGTGAGGGTGCACCGCTCCTATATCATACAGCCTTCGCGGATGTCCTATATCGAGCGGGGCCGGGCAGTATTCGGCAAGGTGCGGATACCGGTGTCGGACACTTACCGCCAGGGACTGCAGGATTTTCTGGAGCGGCACTCCATTGTACTATAGCTCGAACGAGAAGCGCAGGCCGAATCTCAGATAGAAGTTCAGGGGCCGGGTCTTGTAGATGGTCTCCAGGTCCGTGCCGTCGTCGAACCACCAGGCGATGCCCGGTTCGGCGTACAGGCCGATGGCGGGGGTGATATTCAGCTGCACTCCGGCAGTGGCGTTGACGGACCATTGGAGGGGCTTGACGGTCAGGGGTTCGCGTCGGTCAGCACCCAGGGCTTCGGAGTTGAGGGTGTACTGTGTGAGGGTAGAGCCTCCCACGCATTTTTCCATCAGGCCGCCGGCTGACACGTAGATGCCCAGATAGCGGCTGTTCCATACCGTGTAGCTTATATTCAGAGGAATACCGATGTAGTGCATCTCCCGGGTGGAGGTGTAGTGACTCTGTTCCGAGCCTGAGGTCAGTGTGGACGAGAGCCAGGTGTAGTTTACGCCGGTCTCTATGCCCAGACCCATGGGAAGCCGGTAGCGCAGGGCTATTCCCGTGGTGACGGGCAGCCTGTGGCGGGTGTCCGAGGATACTTCCCTGCCCTGGTTGGTACGCCGTATATTGGCCTCGGGATCCACCCACAGGGTAGTGGGGCTGGCAGTCATGGCTAACGGGAAGGCGGAGTATCCGGACATGGCCGTGTATTTCCGCTCACTCAAGCTCTGTCCTGTGGAGTTGGATGCCGAAATACCGATGCTGAACAGACCGCGGGTTCTCTTCTCTTCCAGTGCTGCGGAGAGCACCTGATCCTTTTCTCTGGCTCCGGTATTGCTCAACCTGTTGTCCATACCTCCGGAACCTGTGTCCGTGCCGGCCGCCTTTTCATGTACTCGGTTTTCAGGTGCGGCCTCATTCTCAGTCTGATCCACTGTCTCTGCGGACATCTTCCGCCCGCGGCTGTTCAGTTCGGTATTATATGTCGTTACGGGTTCCGTTATGTTGTTTCCAGTCCCGGCGGGAGCGTCCTCTTCCGGGAGTTCCTGCTGTGCGGCGGGCTTCTCCTGCCCGGCGGGTTCTTTCTCTATGGCGGGCTTTTCCGGCATCTGCACGGCCGGCCTGGCCTGTTCCGCCGTCACCTGTGGAATGTCCGCGACCATAACTCCGGCTGTCTGCTGCCTGGGTAGCGTGAGGAGGAACAATGCCGCCGCTGCCGCCACCGCACCGACTGCCGCAGCAACCCTCCGTATCACGGGTACGGGCCGCCTGCCTCTTCCGGCCGCGGGCTTCCGGTCCGCCTCTGTCCGTGCAGCCTCGATTCTCTCCCAGAGGCCTTCCGGGGCGGGCTGTTCCCAGCCGTCCATCTTTTCTCTTATGTCGTCAAGCATTCCTTTCATTCTTGTAATCATTTACCATTTTGACCAACATGATTTTGGCCCTGTGCAGGCAGGAGGCCGATGTTCCCGGGGCCATGCCGAGAGCCGCCGCTATCTCCTTGTGGCTCATCTGCTGGAAAACGTAGAGGTTGAATACTGTCCGGTAAGGGTCAGGCAGACAGCGTATCATCCTCTGCATCTCCTCCGGCGGAACGGAGCCGACGTCGGTCTCTTCCTCCTCCGCCGTGTCATGTACCGTATCCTTGAGCTCCACCGTTGCGATACGGCCTGAGTCCCGGAGGAATTTCAGAGCGTCATTGACCACTATCCTCGTCATCCATGCCCTGAGAGAGCCTTTTCCCTTGTACCGGAACCTGTCCAGTGAGCCGAAAATCCTCACAAAACTCTCCTGCAGTATGTCGCGTACATCCTCGTCATCGGCGATGTATCTGGAGCAGACAGCTGTAAGATATCCTATATGGGCTTCGTAGAGGGACTTCACCGCCTGGTTATCTCCCTCTACGGCAGCCCTTATGAGTCTTATCTCGGGATCCGGTTGTCTGCCTGATATCACTGCTTATTTTACGTTGGTCAGGAAAGAGGCTCCGCTCTCTACCCTCATCTTAGAAGGAGAGGACTTGCGGGTGCAGTAATCGAACTGAGCCGTTCTCTCGCCTCCATCGAAGGCTTTCCACCTCAGTGTAAGCTTCACCGTCTCGCCCTGAGTGTCGGGCAGGCTGTCCAGGCTGAATGCCACCAGTGCGTCACCCAGTACGTAGGGACCGCCGATATTGTGGCTTTCCCTCT
>CALUFR010000170.1 GCA_944319875.1 uncultured Bacteroides sp. | reverse complement strand
TGCTCCAGTTACTGCGTTCAGATATGGAAAGTGATTTCATCAGTTGCCAACCTGAGAAGTTAGAACAGCCGATGTAGCGTATCTTGCCACTCGTCACCAAATCATCCAATGCACGCAACGTTTCTTCTACTGGGGTATTCCGGTCAAATCCGTGTATATAATAAAGGTCGATATGGTCTGTGCCAAGACGACGCAAACTTGCCTCGCAAGCCTCGATGAGGTGGAAACGTGATGAGCCTTCCTCGTTTCGGCTATTACCCATCGGAAAAGTCCCTTTGGTCGCGATGAGCAACCTGTTCCTTTTGCCCGCAATGGCTTTGCCTAATATTTCTTCGGCAAGCCCACAGGAGTACATATCAGCGGTATCGAACATATTCAATCCAGCTTCCAAACACATATCAACCATACGCGTTGCTCCTTCCACACCCGTATGCCCCCAACCTTCAAATCCGTGAGAACCTCCGAATGTGCCTGTTCCCAAGGTCAATGCAGGGACAAACAGTCCCGAACCGTTTAATCTGCGATATTCCATATTCTTTCTATAAATACAATTTTAATCACATAAGTAAATAAGTTACAGAAAGGCTGATAGCAGCCACTGTAAAGTTACGAAATCCTCTTTCATCACTTTATGTTTGACGCTGCAAAATTATATGCAAAAAAAGAGAACACGCTTAATTATATTTGCAGTATAGTTCACTATATTTGCAGACAACCAAAAAATACAAAGATGGCGATATTGGAACGTAAAATTATTCATGAGAAGGCTACGATGTGCAGCCATATACCTTATCCACGTTTTGTCCTTCCCTTGCATAAGCATGTGGAGTTTGAGATAATGTTGTTTACTCAGGGAAAAGGGAAACAGTTTGTCGGTGAAGGTGTTTCGGATTTCCAAGAGGGAGACATCGCTTTGATTGGAAGCAATGTCCCACACTTGCATTTATGCAATACCAAACTCCATCCTTCATCACACGAAAATGTTTGGTGTGCAGGCGAAGCCATACAGTTCAGGCCTGAATTGTTCCCTGAAAACTTACAAGACATCCCTGATTATCATTTCATATACAATTTATTGCAGAAAAGCCAATATGGAATTCGCTTTTACGGAGATGGCTTGTTCGCCGAAATGCAGGAAATGATTACAATGTTTGATTCATCGGAATTTACCACACGTATTATTTGTCTGCTTCAAATGCTTGACAGACTGTGTCATTGCAAGCGCATCGAACTACTTTCAGATACAGCTTACAATCAGGCGAATCACATTCCTGACAGCAACGAACCTATAAACAAAGTGTATGCATATCTTTATAACCACTTCAAGGAAAAAGTCACTTTGAATGAAATCGCTGAATACGCCAAACAAAACCCTACTGCCCTTTGCAGGTATTTCAAGCAACGAACGGATAAAAGCATCTTCCAATGCCTTGCCGAAATACGCATCGGACACGCCTGCAAATTATTGGCTTACTCGGAAATGAATGTTTCACAAGTAGCATACGAGTCTGGATATAACAGCATTACGCACTTCATCTCTCAATTTGAAAAAATCACCCAACGAACTCCCTCTGCATACCGGGAACAAATAAGGCTGTGATTTTTTCTATAAACCCCGCTTTATGCCCGTCTCTTTGCCATAAAAAAGCGTAAACTTTAGCAAAGGGACAAAGGCATAGCAGGGGTAGCAAAGTATTAAGAGAGAATATCGGAACGGGTTACTGTTCCTCGAATTGTTTCAACAGTTCCTTGCATCTTTCCGTGTGTTTCCTGTATTGGAATAATGTTATCACACCCCCCACGGCGATGGTAACGATGAGCGATACTATAATCAATTGTGACGTGACAGGATTGTCTGCCCGAGCATACAAGTGCATAAACATATAGGCGAGCATAGCTGCCAAGGGAACGAGGCCGACAAGGAGCGAACCTATGTAGAATTTGCGGTAACCGGCAATCTTCCTTGTAACTGTTCGTACATCGCCGTCCAAGAGATTGTCCATACCCAGCTTGCGGCTGATCCACAAGCTGATGCTCAGGTCGGTCAAAGCCCACAAAGATATTAATATCCCAAACAGGATGGGCCAGTCTGTGTTGATGCAAATAATCATAATCATAGGCACCGTCAAGACATCCCCTAACATTCGGTTTTTGATTTCTTTGGTGACAGCCAATGCCGGTTGCTTCCTCATAGACTTGAAGAACTTTTCATTCAGCGTTTCCTGTTTTTCCAATCCTTCCTTAAAGGTTGCATACTCCGACTTCAACGTCTGAAGTTCTTTTTCAATATTCATTTCCATACAATTAATCGGTTAGATGTTAGACATTTTTTTGAGTTGTTCTTTGATGCGGACCAACTTGAATGAGACATTCTTGACAGAAATACCCAGGATAGCGCCAATCTCGTCGTAACTCAGGCCTTCGAGCCACAACAGGACAACGCTTCTGTCCACCAGTCCCAATGCGTTGATTCGCTTATAAAGCTGCTTTATCTGCAATTTCCTTTCAAAGCTGCTGCCATTCGCTTGGAGGCTGCTATCAAGATTTAAGCGTTCACGCTGCCTCTTCTGCTTGTTGCTGAAGTTGATGCAATAGTTCAGGCTCACGCGATAAATCCATGTCTTGATGTCGCTTTTCCCCTTGAAGGCATCGAAGCCTTGCCATAATCGGACAAGGATGTCTTGATATAAGTCGTCCACCTCATCCGTATCGTTCGAGAACATATAGCAGACCGTATAGATAGTCCGCTCATGTTCCTTAATCATATTCATGAATTGTTGCTCTTTCGTATTCATTTCATTTCTCCTGACTTTATCACTTTCTTGTAAATTTTCTATAAATCCGCCCTACAGGTATCTGTATCGATGATTTTAAGAGTAATTTGGGTGACGCAAAGAAAATTTGTACCTTCGTGCTATGTTTGTACGAAGAAAAAAGAACCGCTCCGGCTCGACCAGTGTTGTCGTTGCCGACAAGAGTTCCGGTACGTTCACGGAACTCAAGGTCATTGGTGTGGGCATGACAGAGGATGAAATCCGGCTTCTCGTGAAGAAGGGGAAGGAGTGGATAGCCCATTACGGCGGACAGCAGACCATAACTTTCCCGAATGAGGAGTCTGAACGGCTTAAGCGGGAAGAGGACACAATGACCGAACATATCGTATCCAACATCATCAGGACCTCCCTGAAATCGCCTCAGACAATCATCAATAAGGTTTACGACAAGATCGGTTTCAACACCGTTCAGGATGAGGAGTTGCGCCATCTGGTGGTGTCCAGGATATGCTCTCCAATGAGCAAGAAAGCCACGGTAGACTATTTGAGACGGCACTTCAAGGAAGATGTCAGTCTGCAGAAGGTCTACCGTTATCTCGATAAGCTCTATAATACCCAACATGAACTCGTTCAGGAGATAAGCGTGCGGCATACCCAAGCCCTGTTTGGCGGCAATATAGGCATTCTTTTCTATGATGTCACGACCCTTTATTTTGAGACTATGGACAAGGATGAGTTGCGGGAGTCCGGCTTCTCTAAAGACGGCAAGAATGCAAATCCACAGGTTGTCTTGGGCCTTCTTGTCAGCCGTGGAGGATACCCCTTGTCGTATTCACTGTTTAACGGTTCACAATATGAAGGGTACACGATGCTTCCTATCGTTGACGACTTCGTCCAAAGGTTCAACCTCGGAAAGGACTGCATTGTGGTTGCGGATGCCGGCCTGATGAGTGCAAAGAATGTGAAGTTGCTCCGTGCCGGAGGATACAAGTATATAATAGGTGCCAGGATTAAGAAAGAGTCCGGTGAGATGATGGAGAAGATTATTGCCACGGAACATCGTAACGGTGTGTTTAATGACATCAGATGTCCGGACGGAGACAGGCTCATTGTGGGCTACTCTGACGAAAGGGCGAAGAAGAACGCATACGACAGGGAAAAAGGCGTGGAACGTCTCAGGAAGCGTTATTCCAAGGGGACACTGACCAAATCCGACATCAACAGGCGAGGTTACAATAAGTTCCTCTCAATCAGTTCAGGCGTTACGGTAAGTATTGACGAGGAGAAGATCAAAGAGGATGCAATGTGGGATGGTCTCAAAGGTTATAAGACAAATACGGATTTAAGTCCCGAAGAAGTTTATGAGGCATATCAAAACCTGTGGAATGTGGAACGGTCGTTCCGTATTACCAAGGGAACACTGGATGTCAGACCAATGTTCCACTTCACGTCTCGAAGAATCGAAGCGCATGTATGTATCTGCTTCGTCGCATTGAAAGTATACAAGGAACTTGAAAGGTTATTGAAACTATCCGGCTGTCCATACTCTGTAGATGAGACTCTGAGGATAGCCGAGACGATAGTTACTATTGAGATTGCACGTCCAAAGAATAACGACATAATAACAAAAACTCTCTGTATCACAGAGGAGGAGAGGGCTATATCATACCTCATCGATACCGATGACTGGTTGGATTTCTGATTTGGGTGACGCAATGATAAAGTCAGG
>CALUFR010000169.1 GCA_944319875.1 uncultured Bacteroides sp. | reverse complement strand
CTCGATGTGATCCCAGGGGATGATTTGGGCCAGCTTCACCCAGCGGTTATTCCGGGATAGTCTCCCCCCGAAAGGCAGAAAGAACTCTTCCATACTCAGCTGATTGTCCCATGGCTTTTTATACATCGCAAACACCCCAAAATCGATGGTTTCATCAAAAAACGATGGCTTTTGGCCTCTTTTAGTATATCATATTTTGCGGTTTTTTGCAATGTTTTTAATTGATTTTCACTTAATTTTGATCCATTTTAAAAAGATTCGAGCACAAAATCAATTTGTTCAGCAAGCCCTAATTTATGCCTCAACTGTATGCGGCCGCCCTTCCAGTTCTTCTTTCACATAGTCCGTACCCATGATCTTCTCGACCACGCCGTCCACATCTAGCCGGTTCGTATTATGGCTTGTATACGCCTCATCGCCTTCTGTAGTCACAATTCCTTCCACATAAAATTTATCGTAGTTCAGTCCCCTCGCATCCGGTGCGATCCGGTAATAATGCCCCATATCCAAAGACCGCAGCATCTCTTCCCTTGTCACCAACGTCTCATATAACTTCTCACCATGGCGGGAACCAATAATCTTACACTCGGTTTCTCCAAAGACTTTCATAACACCTTTCGCCAAATCCCCAATGGTGCTTGCATCCGCCTTCTGTACAAACAGATCGCCCGGCTCGGCGTGTTCAAAGGCAAATGCCACAAGGTCGACGGCTTCATCCAGGTTCATAAGAAATCTGGTCATATTCGGATCGGTAATAGTGATAGGCGCTTTTCTCTTGATCTGGTCGATAAAAAGCGGGATAACAGAACCGCGGGAACACATAACATTGCCATAGCGCGTACATGCTAACACTGTACCGCCACGTTCAAATGCCTTCTGTGCTCTGGCCTGTACCACCTTCTCGCCAACCGCCTTAGTCATCCCCATGGTATTGATAGGGTATGCTGCCTTATCAGTAGACAAAAACACCACACGCTCTACATGATTCTCCACAGCCGCTGTGATCACGTTATCGGTTCCAATGATATTGGTGCGAACTGCTTCCATCGGGAAGAACTCGCAAGAGGGTACTTCCTTTAAAGCTGCTGCGTGGAAAACATAATTCGCTCCGTACATCACATCACGGACGGAATCTACGTTACGGACGTCTCCCACGTAGAACTGAACTTTTCCGGCATAGTCCGGATACTGTGCCTGCAGCGTATGCCGCATCCAGTCCTGCTTCTTTTCATCACGGCTGATAATGCGGATTTCTCCGATATCCGTGGTTAAGAAATGTTTTAATACAGTAGAACCGAAAGAGCCGGTGCCACCGGTGATGACTAAAGTTTTGTTTTTGAATGCTTGTGTAATCTTGTTCATATTAGGTTCGCCTCCCTCGCTTATATCTTCTGTTATAGTGATTCTTAATCGCGACAGAAAATATCGCGAGTGCAATCAATCTTTTTAATTCGAACTGGTTATGACAGTGCCGTTTCCCTATTCAATGTATTATTTCCCTTGTTGTCAACAACATCAAATGTTCGTTTAATCATCCGTTCTGGCATTAGATATTGGTAAAAGTACAATCCTTCTTATGATTTTAATGAATTAATTGCTTTAAATACATTCATAATCTTCTTAAAATTTATAATCAATACCAGAATTCCGAATCCTCCCATTGTCATAATCATCGCAATGTATTGATTTAGGCCAATTTTCAACAATTCTCTATCAACAACACTAAACAGAGCTCCACAAATTACTAAAGTGATTATAAATAATAATATATCTTTTATCTCTAAAATATCACGCCTTTTGACTCCAAGTATTATGATTGTTCTTCGCATAATCATAATAGAATATATAAGTGTAACAATTAATGTAGCCAGTGCAGGTCCTGCAAGTCCTATCGTTTTAAACAACAAAATGTTCAATGCAGTATTTGCAACAAGAGAAATAATAGAATACTTCATCAATAGCTTTGAATTACCACTTGCAGTTAATACTAGATGCATGCTGGCAAATTTCACCATGCTATCGATAATATAAATTATAAAAACGTATTTTCCAATCAAATACTCTGAAGAATACAAAAAAGAGATTGCTTGGCTTGTAACAATTAATATACCAACACCAAACGTCCAAACACTATAGTAACCTACCTTTAAATAGTTCTTAAACAGTTTTGCAGCATTTTTCTTATCGCCTACAGAGACATATTTCATTATGTATGGTATCAAGACAGTAGCAAACGAAGCTACAATTATATCTAATGGTAATAATTTTGAGCAGTTAGAATACACGGCTACTGTTTCAGTATTTGACATGTATCCAATCACTAATTTATCAATATCTCTTGTAAGTGCAGTAGTTATTGTAAAAATCCCCATAGGGATACCATATGCTAATATTTTACGTACAAAGTGTCTTTTAATTCGTATCGGATTAATTGAAAATCCTTCTTTTTTGAAATATACTGCAAAAATATAAAGTTGCACAAGATTCAACGCAATCAACAAAATATAAATCACGAAGATGTTGTTAAACACCTTAACTGCCAGTGTAATGATTGCTAATTTCAAAACAGAAATAATCAAATTTCGAAGTGCTATTAATTTTGCTTTGCCGGTTGATACAAAAAGGATCTGATAAAAATAGATCATATTATCAAGCATTGGCTGAAAAGCAATTATAAACATTAACGGAATTAATGCATCATTTGAAAAATATAACGAAATTCCATATCTGCCAAGCACAACTATTAATATAAATATAATGCCAGCAATTAATTCAATCCCATAAATTGTATTAATTATTTCATTCTTTTTATTTGTATCATTCTCTTGTTTTGAATCATTATAAAAAAAATTTATTGCATCTCCCAAGCCAAGTAATAAAAAAGATGTTCCAAGTGAAACGACAACATTTGCCTGAGAATATGTACCATAATCGGTCAATGATAAACCTACTGACAAAATCTTAGTTTGTATTATTGCCGTCAATGTTGTAACTAACTTTACTACTGTTAAAAACAACGAATCCCATGAAGCACCTTCCATTAATTTCATAGCTGGTCTCCTTCATTTGGATTAAGCCGTTTTACAACTTTTGCCGGATTCCCTGCAACGATTGAGTATGGAGGAACATCATTAACAACTACAGCTCGTAATGCCACAATAGAGCCTTGTCCTACAGTGACTCCCTTCATGATTACCGCGTCCCTTCCAATCCAAACATTATCCTCTATTATAACCGGATTGCTTTGTGCATGTTCCCAAGTCCAAAGATTGCTACTCATATAATCATCAGCCAGAGACATAAGCATTCTTTTTTCTGGTTCAGTTGGATGATTATTGTTATCAACTATCAAAACATTATTGGAAATAATAACATTATTTCCAATAGCAATTTGCTCCTTTGACTGCAAAACAGTTCCAGATCCTATATAAAAATTGTCACCTATTTCAATTTTCCCTCCACATAATGCTTGGATTAAACCAAATAAACACCCATGGTTTCCAATTTTTATATTGTCTCTTAAGCCAGAATTTATAACACCTGAAGAAAATGCAAACTGAATATCACTACCAATAATTGTTTTCTTCACAAACTCTTTTTTCTTCCCTAACGCTCGTATTTTACGAATTATTGTTTTTAGACTCACAACTAGTCCTCCCTATCTAATGGCAATTTCTCTGTTTTCTAACACTTCTTCATCTTCAATTATACCTCTTCTCCTCGGCACCATGGCAATCCAACATAGAACAGCCCATACACATCTATTATCAAAAGCATCTAAAAAGAAAATTTGTACCAACATTGCTATTAAAGCCACTGCGAGCGTCCTATCATAATTCCTAGCTTTTTTAAAAAGTTTTGCAATAAAAGCACTAAATAATACTAAGCCAATAATTCCATTTTCAACAAGCACCTGTAAATATGTATTATGAGATGCCTTACTGAAGGTTTG
>CALUFR010000168.1 GCA_944319875.1 uncultured Bacteroides sp. | reverse complement strand
CTTCTTTAGTATTATCGGTTGAACCATCATTTACAATAATACATTCCCACTCATTGTAACTTTGTTTGAGTACACTTTCGATTGTTTCTGAAAGGAAGATTCCTTGATTATAGCAAGGTATAATTATTGAAACTAAAGGTCCTGTATTATCCATATGTGATTTCTTATATTGCATAATATTTGAAGATTTTATTCATGTTATAATATCGAGGTGTTTTGATTCTTTAATGGAATAAGAATTCTACGATAGTAAAAAATAGATATATATACGATTGTTAAAGTTGTGATGGCTTTAATTAAAATGTTTGTTTCTTTAAGAAATAGAGAGAGAAGAAATAAACCAATATTTAATATCATGAAGTAAAATATAATATGGATTCCACCTAACATCATTTTCATTTCATTCTTGTAGAATTTGACGAAAAATGGAATAAATGAATTAGTCCAGTTGGCAATTAGCATAGCAAATGCAGCTCCTATATATCCCCATATTGGGATGAAGCAGAATGCTAATAATATGTTAATAATACCAGGTATGAAAACAAGATATAATATATATCCTGTTTTCTCTTTTATAAATGCTGCTGTAGACATAAACGAATAGTTACCATACATTGCTAATGAGAAACATATTATCGAGGCTACTAAATAACTTCTTTGAAGTTCTTCATTCTTAATTAGAATGCTATATATTTCTTTCATCCATATAGCAAGTAAAAAAACAATAATCGAACATAGAATTTGGGTTGTCTGATAGTAATAATAGGTGGATTTGTTGTTATTTGTTCGATATGCTTTTTGAATAGACGGACTAACGGCAGTAAAAATTCCGACAATCGCAAAACTTGTGTAGTCTCCAATCTGATGCCCGTTAGAATATAGTCCAATGTCTACAATACTTATTCCTAATATTGTCATTATAATTCTATCCGCAGAGCTTAAAAGAATATGTCCAAGATTATGTGGAATAACAGGTAAAGCTATTTTTAATAATTTTATTTGACGTCGTGAAGATTTTTCAATTTGTGGATATATTTTTTCATTAATCCAAATCGGCTTTATAAACAGGACAAAAATTACAACGGTAGCAAATGCAGATGCTATAATCCAGCTTAAGTATCCCATTTTAAAAAAGCGTGCACATATAAAGAATGTTATAATTGAAATGATGCTACCTAATAGATTTCTTAGTACAAGGGGTTGAGGTTTTCCAATTAGCACATAAAAATTATTAGCTATTAACCCGTTTGCACTAAATAATAAAGGAATAACAGCTAATAATGCAACGTTCCATCTTTGATTTAAAGGTATTTCTGTTAAGACAAATATGTATATACAGAATAATATGATGGATAAGATTAAGCATGATATAAGTATCGTTCCAAAAATTCTTCGCCAAAGTAGCTTATAATTTTGTTTTAATGTGAAAAAGGAATTTGGCAGATGCATATGTAATCCTAATGTGCTTATTCCATTGAGTAATGATAGATAAGCACTTATAATACCGTATATTCCATAATCTTTGGGGGTAAGGTATGGAGTGACTATAGGTAAGACTATAATACTGATTATAGAAGAAAGTTTTGGAACTACTCCATACCATATTGAGTCTTTGATAATTTTTGTTAATTCCATAGTTGTTACACTCCTTTTGTAGGAATCTCTTTAAAAATACTTTTGGTTGTACAGTATAATTTTCTTTTGATGGCACAAAAAATAGCATATAATTTATAAGAGCCAAATAATGTCAGAAAATGAGGTGCAATGATAGATTTTCCTAATACGCAAACTGTACTACGATTAAAATCGATATTATTGTATTTGTTTGTAGAGTCGCGGTGCATAAAATAATATCCCCATTTTATGGCTTCAATGTTATTTTTAGAAGGTAAATTTTTTGTTAATAAGTTATATAGTTCTTGATTGTTGTTTGGTATATAACAAAGTTCTTTTGAATAATAAAATGCAGCAGCTAATAGTATAACCGGTTTACCCCAGAAAGCTGATTCTAATCCCATTGTAGAACCGAATACGACAATTTTATCAGCATGTTCCATTAAATCATAAGTGCTGATTGGGGCTGTTGCCGGAATTATAGTAATATTAGAATACATTTGGGGCAACTGATATAATTCGGTATGATAAGCATAAGGAATATTGGCTAAATTGGGATGTATCCTAAGATAAAAATGAATATTATTTTTATCTTCTGTCATTTTAAGAATTTGTTTAATCCCTTCTAGCTGTGAAGGAAATACTTGTAAGCGATCAAATTCATCTCCAATAGAACTATATTCATCTTCAGATGTATTGAAAATTGCAATATTTAGTTTGGTTGAATCCCAATTTTGGGGGAGTAATCCTTTCTTTTGATTCTTAGTATATACCTTGTCATTGGTAGGAATACCTTTTCTTTTGTTGTAAAAGAATTGCTTTCCGATTTCAATTTTTTCCTGTTCAGACTTGTCTGGATATTCCCATAATTCGTTTATGAGTTTAAAGTTGGCTTTTATATTATGAGGCATACAATTGATATAGTGCATCTTGTAGAATTCTTCGTTTATGCCTCCAATAACCTCATAGCAGTAGATTTTTATTTTCTTGTTAATACATAAATCATACATTGGCCTATCGTCACCCAATCTGCCGTTGAAAATGCAAACTAAATCTGGCTGGATTAAATCTAGACAGATTTCTAGACTCTCAGTGAGTGTACATAAATCATTGAGTATATAATCAAAATACTCCTTTGAGTTTTTGTCGATGATAGGTTCATTGTTTCTTGTATGGGTGATATAAGATGATATAGCACCCAATCCAATGTGGACATTTTTATATTGTATAGATTTGATATCCTTTATAGATTTATATTGAAATGGTTTTACAAGGTTTGCTGTCTTATATTGATTTAAGTTTATTATATGGCATTTCGAAGGGAGAATCTTTAGTGCATGTTTCGTACATGATTTACATGACATACATATTTTTTTTTCTCCCTTGGGGTTGGAGAAACAGGTATTTAATGTCCCGTTACAATATGCAAAATAAACATCTTTTCCTTGATTACACATATTAATTGCTTCATCAAGTAATACCCCCATATGATGGTCTAAAAATACACTTGAATGGTAAAATAGAACTTTCATTTAGCTTTAGTTTAGGTGTTTAACTAATTCTTGAGCTTTATTGTATTCTTCATGTTTGCCAATATCAATCCAGTATCCGGTTAACGGGAATCGGATTACTTTCAACTTCTCATTTATGAGTGATTCGATAAGATCTGTTGCGTTAAAGAATGTATTTTGAGGGATTTTGTTCAACAGCTCTTTTTTAATGAGATAAATACCAGCATTTGCATAAAAATGATATGTCGGCTTTTCTTGGACACCTGTGATGACTCGGCCATTTAAATCAAATATTCCATAAGGAATAGATATAGTATATGGTACACATGCTACGGACATATCTGCACCATGTTCTATAAAATGAAGATAGAAATCTTCATAATTGATATTAGTGAATAAATCAGAGTTCATAACTAATATAACATCATTATGGAATTGAGGTACAAATTTAAGGGAACCAATTGTGCCTAAATATTTTGGTTCTGGTACGCAATTAATTTTTGTAGAAAGAATAGGGCTAGAAAAATGTTTTTCTAATTGTTCTTTTAGGTAATTGACTGTAACAGATATGTTTTTTATTCCATAGGATATTAAACGTTCAATATTGTAATCTATAATTGCTTTATCTCCGATTTTTAATAAAGGCTTTGGAGTCTTTTCTGTCAAAGGTCTTAATCGTTCTCCCTTTCCTCCTGCCATCAGGACAGCATCTATGGGAAGATACGAACGGTATAATTTTAGATTGATAATATCAATAATATGTTGATCATTATCCAATATGGGAATAAGAGTAATACCCTCTTCTTTATATTTATGTAATTTTTGTATATCGATATTCTCGCTTTGAAGGCTGCGAAAATTAGTCTGCATAATTTTTCTGAGTGGACTTTTTAGTGGAAAATTATTTACTAATTGGCGTCGGATGTCCCCATCTGTGAGTGTTCCTACTATTTGAGATTTATCATTTATAACAAATAATGTTAGTGAATCAGAGCATTCAAATTCATTAAGACGTTTTAATGCCGACAATAAGGACTCGGATTCGCTGATTAAGTATTTATCCTTGGCAGTCATGACTTAAATATATTGTTTTTTGATAATTAGCTCTGCTATTTCCCAATCAAATATGGTATCTATATCAATAGAATGCAAATCGTCCATAACATATTTCTTTATTTTTGAGAAATGAGATAGTCCTTTATTTTTAAGAGATGAAGGGTTAATAACATAGATAGATCCATTAAATTCATATACTTTAGGGGCATCTTGCCTTCTTTCTATGGTTCCATTTCCTTTGCTAATGGAAAGAAAACCATTCTCATTTTCTTCAAAACAGTTGTAATATGGGTTTACTGAACTTTCTTTTACAGAAACAACCATGTCAATATCAGGTTGATATAATTCCATTGCTTCCTTTAAAAACTGAACCTCTCTAAAAGGAGATGTTGGTTGTAGTAATAAAATGCAATCAACTTTTTTCCCTTTTTTTTCATAAAAATTCAAAGCATGAATAAGAACTTCATTTGATCCGGAACAATCTGTCGCTAATTCTTTGGGGCGTTTGAAAGGGACTTTCAATCCATATGTTTGAACGCACTGGATAATTTCATCATCATCAGTTGTTACGCATATATTCTCATCTGTAGCAATGCCTCTTGCAACGTCTATAGAATAATATATTAAGGGCTTCCCATTTAATTGTTTAATATTCTTTTTGGGGATTCCTTTACTTCCTCCTCTTGCTGGAATGATAATTAGAAGATTATCCATATTTATTTGATTTTTATAGGTTCATCTGTATTAAAATCATATAAGGCTTGATTACCGATTATAGTGTCCCATAGATTTGCTTTTATGCCATCCGAGCTTCTTTTGACAGTTAAATTTTTTTCAGTAAAAATATCTCCTTTATGGATATGACAATTAGCTACAATTCTTTTTAGAACCACTTTGGAAATTTCTTGTTCACTTTTATTAGGTTGTTTTATGCCATCTCCTAATGCCTCTTCTATGTTTCTAATAGCAGTTATCATATGTTTTAACTGTATAGGATTTAAAGATGCTTTATGATCAGGCCCATCCATATTTTGGTCTAAGGTGAAATGCTTTTCTATGATTTCTGCTCCCATGGTCACTGCGGCTATAGGCACTTCAATCCCCATAGTATGATCAGAATAACCTACTCTACAATGAAAAGCACTCTTTAATGTTTGCATGGCTCGTAAATTAACCTCATTCATGGGACATGGATAGTTAGTAGTACAATGTAGCAATGACACCGATGTCGCCCCTGCTTTAAGTAGGGTTCTGTATGCAATGTCAACATCTGAAAGATATGCCATTCCTGTAGATAGGATAACATCTTTTCGTAATGCTCCAACTTTTCTTAAATATGGAATGTTGGTAACTTCTCCTGACCCTAGTTTTATAAAAGGTAAATTTAATAAGGATAAAAATTGTAAACTATACTCTTCATCAGGAGTTGATAAAAAATCAATATCTATTTTATTACAGTATTTTTGTATTTCATAAAAATCATTGTAAGATAATTCCAATGCTTTCAGCATCTCAAATTGGCTTTGAGATTTATTTTCTAAGTTTTCTTGTTGGTAGGTGGCCAATGTTGTATTCTGGGTTACAATTTTTTCTGTCTTCCATGTTTGAAATTTTACAGCATTTGCACCTGCTTTTTTCGCAGCATCGCATAGTTGTAAAGCTAAACTTAATTTGCCATTATGATTTACACCCGCTTCTGCAATTATATATACAGCCATTATTATTAATATTTATATTTTAACAAAAAATTTTTGTATTTATCTTTTTTGTTTGGATTTTCATTTTCCCATTCTTTACATAAGATGTTATAATGGGTTGGTTTAAAAATCAGTTTTCCTAAGGCAAATTGATATGTACTTTTTGAAAAACGACTTTTGAAGCAAAACAAAGAATCATTTTCGTCAGATGAAATACCTCCTCCTAAGTGAAACAATAATACTCCTCTCTGTTTTAATTCTTTGGCTGCTTCATATAGCATTAGATTGTTTGGTGAGAAAGAGAGATATTTTTTGTTACTTCCTGATAAGTGATAATGCCCATATGGACCGCTATAAAAAAATATTGCTGCAGATAATATTTCATCTTCTTTTTTTACTATCCCTAAAAAACTATTTTTGATATTGTTTTTTAGCTGGTTATAATATAGGGGAGGGAAATAATAAAACTTATCAGCTTGAAGTTTATCCATTGTTGAATTATATAACTCTATAAACTGATCATAATAGTTGTAGTTTTCATCAACAATGAATTGTAATCCATTTTTTATGGCCTTTTTAATAACATTTCTGTTTTTAGTATGAATTTCATTCATCCATATATCTTCTTCTGATAGAGAAAGGTCTATGGCTATTGTTTTTCGATCAAGTACAACTTGCCCAATTTCACTAAAATAGTGATAATTATTTAATAATGGATGAAAACGTATGAATCCAGCGATATAATTTTCTTTTACGAAAACATTAAAAAGACATTTTATGCTATTTCTTTTGAATGTTTCATCGTCTGTGTTGAAAATAGGGCCTCCATAACCATATGCTGTTTCAAAGTCATAAAATATTCTTCCATGAAAGAGAATTTTTCTTCTTAAAAATGGGAATAGCATATATTTTTTCTCATCTTCTATGACTAAGCACACGGATTGTTCCTTGTCTGTAGAATATAAACTGACATATTCCTCTTTATAGTAAATGTCAATATCTTTGGCTTGGAAAAATAAAAGATAATTATTCCAATGAGTGGTAATAAAAGACTTCATTGTTTAATATATCTTTGTACTTAATTTCTATTGACAAATTCTTTAACGTATTTTGCAATGCGTTCTGAAGCATTGCCGTCTCCCCAATATTGATCAATAATTTTAAAGTTATCAATTTGGTTAATAGATGTTATGATTGATGGGACATCTATATTACAGCAAATAACATTTTTGCACATATGTCTTCCTTTTTGTCTTTCACCAATATTAATTACTGGAATACCCAAAAATGGAGCTTCAATAATACCGGAAGAAGAATTTCCTAATATACATTCAACTTGATGCATAAGACTTAAATACCTTTGTTGTCCTAAAGATGTAATGACACGAATATTTTTATCTTGTAGTGAGTCCCAAAAAGAATTGATTTGGATGCCTCCAAAGTCGCTATTTGCTTTTGTAATTATATATTGTTTTTGAGGAAATGTTTGGATTGCCTTGTAGAGATTTTGTACCATTGCCATATTGTAGTTCATGGATTTTTTTGTTTCACTGTGTAAAGTTACTAAGATCCATTTTTTGTCACTATCCAATTGTAATTGTGACGCTAGCTCAATTCGAGTCATTGGTTTATACCGAAAGAAAGAATCTAGTCCAGGTTCTCCTACGGGATATATATTATGGGTAGTTCCAAGCATTCGATGTAAGCGTTTGGCTGAATCTTCTGTGCTGGGGAAATGTAATGTTGCCATCATAGAAATTGCATTTCTAACCTCATTGTCAATGGCACCTTTAGTGATGTCTCCACCTGAAATATGTGCTATTGGTATATTTAGAACCAAAGCTGTATTAGCAATGGGTAGTAACTCATAACGATCTCCTAATATTATTATAATGTCAGGTTTTAGGCGATGAAATGCATATCCCATCTTTTCAGCACACAAGCCCATAGAGCGAGGTATAGAATACAAATCTTTTGGGGTTAATTCCATATCTACTTTGTCATCTATTTTATAGCCATCTTCTTCTATAAAATGATATGTTAACCCAAAATCTTTTGATAGATGGCTTCCTGTTACAATTAGTTGAAATTGTATTTCTTTGTCATGAGAGAGAATATCAATGATCCATCTCAATACACCATATTCAGAGCGGGCTGCTGTTATAACACAAACATTTTTCATGCTTTCAATCTTACGCTGCTTGGTATGTTTACAATTCGATCTGCTAGCCACTCTGTGTTTTTCAGTCCATCAGTTTCACAGTCCTTAAACATCTCTAGGTGGTTCATCAACTCCCATACAGGTCGAGTCATTATACCATGGTCATTGGTATATTCCAAAAACTTCTGTTGAGCTGCTTTGTCTTTGAGTATTACTGCATTTAGCCAATAGTTAGAACGGCTATTTTCAGGTTCGGTAAAGAATGTTATGTCTGTAATATTCTTGAAAAACTCTGTATAAATAGCAGCCGTTTCCCGTTTCTTTTCTATGTAACGGTCTAGATTTTCCAGTTGGGCGCATCCTAAAGCAGCGTTGATGTTAGGCATTCGATAATTATATCCTATATGATCATGAACAAAAGCCCATCGATGGGGAATTTTTGCTTGAGTTGTTAAATGCTTAGCTAAGTTGCCTAATTCCTTGTCTTGGAATAATAACATGCCTCCCCCTCCTGTTGTTATAGTTTTGTTTCCATTGAAACTGATAGCTCCAACTTTACCAAATGTGCCAGTATGCTGTCCTTTGTAAAGGCTTCCAATGCTTTCTGCTGCATCTTCTACTAGTTCTATATGCCATTCGTTACATATTAAAACCAACTCATCTATTTTGATAGGATGGCCAAATGTATGCATGGGGACACAGGCTTTTATTCGCCGCCCTGTCTTTTTGTTGTAGCATACATTATTTTTTACTTCAGCATTTTTTTCTAACCATTTTTTTACGGCTTTTGGAGAGAGACCTAATGTTTCCATGTCCACATCAATAAAAATAGGATGCGCTCCGATATAACTGATAGCATTACATGTAGCTATGAAAGTGAGAGCTTGAGTTAATACTTCATCATTGCGCTTCACTCCAACTAACATCATTGCCATATGCAGTGCATTAGTACCACTTACGCAGACGACTGCTTTTTTTGCTTTTGTATAAGCTGCAATTTCTTCTTCGAATCTGTCAACAAATTTACCTACACTAGAAACAAATGTGGTGTCTATACATTCATTTAGATATTTTTTTTCGTTACCAATAAAAAGCGGCGCATGAAGTGGAACCGTTTCTTCTGTGTTGAATAATTGGTGAATAAAATCGGTTATTTGACTATACATAGTAAATATAGTTTGATGAGTTGAATAATTTTAAAACAATAGAGTATTTAGCCTAGTTACATTTTTTGATCCAGATTTTTACCTTTTTCTTCATGCTCAAAATTAGGTATAAACTGTTTTATGGCATGAACAATTTCTTCTTTAGTGAATGATGATTTGGAAAAAATGTTCTCTAAATCAGAAAAGAAGTTGTCTATTTCTTTAATAGAACGTTTTTCAGTATTTTCAATTACGCCTAGACTTTTAAAACGTTTCATGTCTAGCTTTTCACCAGGAATATAAAATTCTTCATAAGATTTTTCACCGGTTGTATCACTGTTGAAATATACTACCGGATAGTCTTTATTGTTAAATGGCATGTCATTTGCAAACTTTTTTGCTTCTTCGTCTGTTGTAAATTTTTTTTTGTTCCATCCAAGTGCTTTTATATATTCATCGCAAATAGCTGAGAAAGTCAACATTTGTTTTTCTTCTAATTTTGGGAAGAATATTTCTCCTGTTTTTCCTAAAATGCATGCCAACATACATATTTGCCCACTTTCTTCTGGTGATACAAAATAACGTTTTACATCATTTGGAGCTGCCAAAGGTTGTTTGTGCATTATGCGATGAATCCATCCGTCTGGTAGAGAGCCGTTAGAGAAAGCGACATTGGCAAAACGTGCAGTTGTTACTTTAAATATGGGTGCGTAGGCCATAATCATTTCTTCCATAATACGTTTACTAGCCCCCATGATATTTACAGGATTAGCAGCTTTATCTGTCGATACGCAGAAGAAATGTTTAGGTGGATAGACTGTTAATAAATCTAATAAATGTTTTGCTTTGATGTCGTTATTTTCTATTAATGCTTGAACTGAGTATTTATCTTTTTCACTTCTGACATGTTTGTGAGCAGAAAAATTGGCAACAATATCGAATCCTTTTTCTTCTATAAAAATACGTTTAAAAATAGGGTCTGCGAAATTTAAAGTGTAAGTGCGATATTCTTCAGGAATGTACATTCCATAAGTGGAGCGAAGATCACGTGTGAGTTCTGCTAATCCATTCTCATTTAAATCAATAATTATTAGCTTGGCTGGTCTGAATGGAAGGATAGCTTTAATGAAAGATGTGCCAATAGAACCAGCTCCACCAATAACACATACACTTTTATTTTCTATTTCAGTAAACAAAATCTGTTTATTTGCTTCAATGTCTTCGGCAAACATACTTTGTTGTCGATTTATTACATGATCAGCTATAAATTGTTTGAGATTTATCATAATATAATCTGTTATGGAATTTTTTATGTTTTGGTAGAAGCAAATTGGCTTAGTTATTTGTTAAATATCGATTTGCTAAAAGAAGCTTTTTCTAGATAGGATCTTGGGAATCTTAAAAGAAACTATTTTTCAGTCCAGATTCTCCATCCCAGTTCGTTCCATCTCATCAATCACTTTTAGCAGATATTGTCCGTACTGGTTTTTCAGCATCGGTTGGGCTTCTTCACGAAGTTTGTCCGCTGTAATCCACCCCTTGCGGTAGGCAATGCCTTCCAAACAAGCGATTTTCAGTCCTTGACGCTTTTCTATCACTTCAATATAGGTGGAGGCCTCAGCCAATGAATCGTGCGTTCCGGTGTCGAGCCAGGCAAATCCTCGGCCCAATGTTTGTACTTTCAGTTCGCCGTCGGCAAGAAAACGTTGGTTGACGGTGGTAATCTCCAGTTCGCCGCGTGCAGACGGTTTGATATTCTTGGCGACTTCCACCACCTTATTCGGATAGAAGTGAAGTCCGGTTACTGCATAGTTTCATTATGGATGCTCCGGTTTCTCTTCTATGCTCAGGCAGTTGCCGTTCTTGTCGAACTCGGCGACTCCATAACGTTCCGGATCGCTGACCCAGTATCCGAATACAGTGGCTTTTTTCTCTTCTTCTGCCGTGCGGACCGCTTCCCTCAGCATATTCCCGAATCCGCTTCCATGGAAGATATTGTCGCCCAATACCAGACAGGCCGCATCGTTGCCGATGAACTCCTCGCCGATGATGAAC
>CALUFR010000167.1 GCA_944319875.1 uncultured Bacteroides sp. | reverse complement strand
GATGGTGTTGGGGCGCAGGCTTTCGTTGGTCTGCTTGCGGTCCCAGGGACATTTCTCGCGCAGTTCGTCGAGGATGTCGAGGAAGCGTCCGAAGGCTTCCATCTGTTCTTTACGGGTATGTTGCATTTCCTTCTCAGTTTAAAATCTTTTCCGCAAAGGTACAAAGATTTTATGGTCATTCAATAGGTGTGTGGGCGGTAAATGGGAATTTAGCGGGCTTTGCCCGCAATGGTTAATGGTCAATGGTTAATGGTTAATACGTGGTAAAAGGACTCATGCGCAGCCCATTAACCATTAACCATTGCAGCCTTCGGCAGCTAAATTATCATTTAAACCGTTCAGCCTCTGTCGCTTCCCGCGCCTCATACGAAATGAGCAGCCCCACCACCTCAGAGTAATTCTGCCGGCCGCTCTCTATCCGGTTGCCTTTCAGGTAGAGGTCGTAGAACCAGTCCTGGACGGCACCGATGAGAGGGCTGTATTTGGCCGACCAGTAGGCTTGTTTCTCTTCGGTCAGTCGGATGATTTCGGGGCGGATACGCTCTACGAGAGTCCGATATTCAGTCTTGTCCATCAGGCGGCGGGCGTTGCCCAGCACGTGGAAGAGGATGGAGTAGTAGCCGCTGAAGCGCAGGGCGGGCACTTGGGAACGGGTGCATACCTGATAGGCGTAGAAGTTGGCTTCCGCTTCACTGGTGATGCCCAGCCGATGTGCCAGCTCGTGGGCATAGGTGGAGGGATAGTCCGTGGAGAGCAGGTCGCCGTTCAGGGTGAACTCGCAGAAGAAGGGCCCCATGCTGCCCGTGACGCCCACCATCGAGATGAGCGGGGTGAAAAGCATTGTCTTGGCCCGCGGGTGGGAGGTCGCGGGCGGGAGGACACCCAGTTCGGAACTGATGGCCCGATAGCCTTGCACCACCTCGTCGCGCACCGCCTCCGGGTCGATGGAGGTGACTTCCGTGTACGAGGCGTTCAGCCGCTCGATGTACCCCTCCGTGAAGCGGGCGAAGTTTTCAGGCGTGTAGGCCGTGCGGGCGATGCCCGTCCGTTGGTAGAAGTCGGGTTGCGAGTAGTTCAGCCCCCAGGCTAAGTAGAACCAGACGTAAATCCAGAGCAGATACTCCAGTTCGCCTCCCGCGATGCGCCGCCAGGACTTCTTCCGGCGGAGGCGGGCATAGAAGGGGTAGGCGAGGAGGCCGGCGATGCTCAAGGCGATGAAGAGGTCGCCCACGGCAAAGGGGATGAGGTCGGAGATGGTGGTGAGCGCACGGGCCACCACCGGATAGACATGGCGGGCGTAGCAGCTCCCTGCGGCAGGCAGGAGTTGCGTGAACCAGACAATCAGTATCAGGGCAATCAGCACGAGGTGGCGTTTCCTGATGCTCTTCCGCCGCGGGCGTGCTGGCCTGTAGGCACTTTGCCATGTGTTTCCTAAGGTGTTGTATTTCTGCATCTTGTTACTTTATTTTTCTTTATTAGGAATAAAGTGTTACTTTAACTGGGATAAAGTGCTGCTTTAATAGGGATAAAGTATCACTTTAAAGCCGTTAAAGTAGCGCTTTAATCCGTTTGAAGTGAGTGTACAGAGCTTCTGAAACGAACTAAAACTTTCGCCTCTGCGCAAAGATAGGCAAATCTTTTTGTCGCTTTTGCCGATGGAAAGCAATAAATTACTAATTTTGTGCCCATATTCGCAAACGATTTTAATTTTATAGCTTTAATAGAGAAAAATGGAATTAGCAAGTAAGTACAATCCCGCCGACGTAGAGGGAAAGTGGTACCAGTATTGGCTGGACCACAAGCTGTTCAGTTCGAAACCCGATGGCCGCCAGCCGTACACCATCGTCATTCCGCCCCCCAACGTCACCGGTGTGCTCCACATGGGACACATGCTTAATAATACCATCCAAGATATCCTGGTGCGCCGTGCCCGCATGGAGGGCAAGAACGCCTGCTGGGTGCCGGGCACCGACCACGCTTCCATCGCTACCGAGGCGAAGGTGGTGAACAAGCTGGCGCAGGAAGGCATCAAGAAGACCGACCTGACCCGCGAGGAGTTCCTGAAGCATGCCTGGGCATGGACGGAGGAACACGGAGGCATCATCCTCAAGCAACTCCGCCGCTTGGGGGCTTCGTGCGACTGGGACCGCACCGCCTTCACCATGGACGAGGCACGCAGCAAGAGTGTCATCAAGGTGTTTGTAGACCTCTATAACAAAGGCCTCATTTACCGCGGCGTGCGCATGGTCAACTGGGACCCCAAGGCGCTGACCGCCCTCAGCGACGAGGAAGTTATCTATAAGGAAGAACATAGCAAACTCTATTATCTCCGTTATAAAGTGGAGGGCGATGCCGAAGGAAGATATGCCGTCGTTGCCACTACCCGCCCCGAAACCATCATGGGCGACACGGCCATGTGTATCAATCCCAATGACCCGAAAAACCAATGGCTGAAAGGCAAGAAGGTCATCGTGCCGTTGGTGAACCGTGTCATTCCCGTGATTGAAGACGATTATGTAGACATCGAGTTCGGTACGGGTTGCTTGAAAGTGACGCCCGCTCATGACGTGAACGACTACATGCTGGGCGAGAAGCACAACCTGCAGAGCATCGACATCTTCAACGATAACGGCACGCTGAGCGAGGCCGCCGGACTCTACGTAGGCATGGACCGCTTCGACGTGCGCCGGCAGATAGAAACGGACTTGGAAGAAGCCGGACTTCTGGAGAAGGTGGAAGCCTATACGAACAAGGTGGGCTTCTCGGAGCGCACCAACGTGCCCATCGAGCCGAAGCTCTCCATGCAGTGGTTCCTCAAGATGAAGCACTTTGCCGACATGGCCCTGCCTCCGGTGATGAACGATGAACTGAAGTTCTATCCCGCCAAGTACAAGAACACGTACAAGAACTGGCTGGAGAACATCAAGGACTGGTGTATCAGCCGCCAGCTGTGGTGGGGACACCGCATTCCTGCCTACTTCCTGCCCGAAG
>CALUFR010000166.1 GCA_944319875.1 uncultured Bacteroides sp. | reverse complement strand
CATACGAATGTCCGTACAACTCAAGTGTATGCAAAGGTTGTTGATGCTAAAAAGGAAGAGGCAACAAAGACTATTAAGTTGGATTTACCAACGACAGAATGACCTTTATTTACACCTCCACTTATATTATACATCATAAGCCATCTGCATCTTCATGTGGGTGGCTTTCTGTTTCTGTGCATTTTTATCTTCATAACCTTATGATTCGATGATGATTTCCTTATGTCGAGAGGCATAAGCGGAAAAATCTAATAATGGAATTTATCATTATATCCACTGAGAATCAGCGCATATCGTTTATGACTCTTGTGACTTGCTGATGTTTCTTTATGTGATATTTGTCACCCATAAATCAGTATTGGGATTTGCCGTTACTTTGCGGCAGAAATCAACTGATAACGATATGGAAGACAAGAACATTACATTTGAAGATTTGCCCAAAGCAATGTCATGGATGATGGACAAGCTCAATAAACTTGATTCCAAGATTGACGGTCTGAACAACATCCCACAAGTACGGCCTGCCGACCAATGGATGAACCTTAAAGAACTGTGCGAATACTTGCCCAGCCATCCGGCGGAGCAGACCGTTTACGGATGGACGAGTTGCCACCAAATACCATTTCACAAAAGAGGCAAGCGCATCATGTTCCTTAAATCAGAGATTGACGCATGGCTTCATGACGGTAAGCGGAAATCACAAAAGGAACTGGCGGAAGAAGCCGCCCAATTCATCAATGCCAAACGAAACAGACCGTTCTAATGGATTCACTTGACTTGTGCAACAGCATCAGAATGGAGTTCGAGGGTGTCATAGAGAACAAGATACCTTTGGATGTATTTCCTGCCAAGTTGCAGGACATGATTCTGGCATTGTCACGGCAAGAGAACTATTCCATTGAGTACATGATGGCATCCCTTATTGCGGCAACATCAACGGCTATCGGCAATGCAGTCAACATCCGTATCCGTGGCGGTTGGGTTAGTAGCCCTATCCTATACATGATATTGGTCGGACGGCCAGGCATGGGTAAAACTCCTCCGCTTGACTTTGCTTTCCGCCCCATTCGTAAACGTGATGCTAAAGTCATTAAGCAATTCAAGATAAATATGGAAAACTACAATTCCATACTGGAAAGTCAGAAGGGTAAGAAAGATGAAAGACCGTCATTGCCTCCCAAGCCGATTTTGAAGCGGACAATCATTTCGGACTTCACCCCTGAAGCTCTTATTCGTGCGCTTAACGACAATCCAAGAGGGGTAACCGTGTATGTGGATGAAATAATGGGAATGTTCAATGCCGTGAATCAATACAGTAAAGGGCAACTGATAGAACAACTTTTGACAGCTTTTAGCGGTAAGCCTCTTGATGTGTCAAGGTGCAGTATGCCGATACCCATCCATATTGAGCGGCCTTTTATAAATATAGTCGGCACGATGCAGACAACTCGTGTGCATGAACTGGTCGATAAAGGGTACAAGGACAATGGACTGTTGGATAGGATAATCTTCGTTTATCCCTCATCACAGGAAATATCAGATTGGCAGATTGACGAAGATTCCACATCCTCATCGTTTGAGAAATATTCTGCCTTGTGGGAGGATGTAATCAACCGTATTTGCGAGATTTGTTTCATAACAGATGAGAACAACGACTACGCTTTACAGAACGTACTGAATTTTTCTCCAGAGGCTGGTGCCTATTTCACCGACTGGCGCAATAACCTAATCCACAAAGTAAATCGAATCAAGGATGACGGTTTGGTTGACAGCCGGGTAATGAAAATCCCCATGATTGCAGCACGGTTGGCTTTGGTCTTTCAGATACTCCGATGGGCTTGTGGCGAAGTACACAAGGATTTCGTGGATATAGATTCCATCAAGTCGGCCATCAGGCTAAGTTCTTATTTTGAAGACTGTTATTCAAACATACAAAAATTCATGTTGATGGAGAGTATAGAACCGCAAAAGAAAGAATTGCTTGACAATGTACCTGTCGTGTTTTCTACCGCCGAGGCCATTCAAGCCGGAAAAGAAGTTGGCCTTTCCGAAAGGTCTGTAATGTATATGTTGGTTAATCTTACAACAAGTAAGGTCATCAAGAAAATCAAGAGGGGAGAATATGAGAAACTGCAATAAGCTATACCATTTGCACCTTGCAGTATTTGCAGTTTGCAGTTCCGAATACATTGGTAATCTGCAAAACTGCAACAACTGCAAACTGCACGAGCTGCATTTATAAAAGGAGAAACTATGACTGAATACCGATTTACGCTCCAAAAATACAAGCGAGGCTCTAAGCTGACCTGCCCTAAGTGCGGAAGGAAACAATGTTTTGTCAAGTATATTGATATCGAAGGACAGATTGCGTTTCCTGATTATGTAGGTAGGTGCGACCATGAACATTCGTGCCAATACCATTATAAACCATCGGATTATTTCAAAGATAATCCCGTTGCATTGGAAGATAGGAAGTCGTGGAAGTCACAAACAAAAATTATGCAACCCAAGCCAACAGATTACATAGACCGTGATATTATGCACCGCTCACTTGCCAATTATGAACGGAATCCGTTGTACATTTTTCTTTCTGGTGTATTTGGTGAGAAAGAAACATCCCGGCTGTTCAAATTATACTGTGTCGGGACATCTAAGAAATGGGGAGGCTCCACGGTGTTCTGGCAGATTGACCGACAAGGAAGAGTGCGAGCAGGAAAGATTATGTTATATAATCTGGTGACGGGACATCGGGTAAAAGAACCGAGAAGTTATGTGAGTTGGGTGCATACGGAATTAGGGCTTGCTCACTTCAATATGAAGCAATGCTTGTTTGGCGAACATCTGTTGGCCGATTTCCCGGCAAAAGCTGTAGCCATTGTGGAGAGTGAGAAATCTGCTTTAGTGGCCAGCCACTTCATGCCTGACTTTGTTTGGTTGGCGACCGGAGGAATACACGGCTGTTTCAAGGCTGACACCGTTGCCGTGTTGAAGAACCGTGCCGTTATACTTTGTCCTGATTTGGGAGCAAAGAAGGTTTGGCAGGAGAAAGCATTGTCGCTTTCTTCCGTTTGCTCAAAAGTGGTTTTCAGTGAAAAACTGGAGCAGTGTGCTACAGACGAACAGAGGGAAAAGGGATTGGACATAGCTGACTTTCTGTTGATGACAGACACACCCATGATGACGCTCCAAAAGATGATAAAGCGATGTCCGAGTTTACAAATGCTCATTGACCAATTTCAGTTAGAGTTAGTAGAACAATAATCAGATATGAAGATGAAGAAAGACGTTTATTATTGCATAGTACTTTCCGACAGCCAGCTTGATTTTCTGGCAGGAAGTAAGTACGGTATCGACCGCATGAAAGTATTGAAATGCCTCATTGACGCTGCGTCCATCAAGGAAACGAAGTACGAAAAGAAAGGCTTTGCCATTACCCTGCATATCGGGCAAGCCGCCCTTTCGGAAGTGGAATTGGCCACCCGTTTAGGCTATGACAAGAAGACCGTTTCAAGGTTGCTTGACAAAATGGCCGAGTTGGGGATTGTCATATCTGAGCAGACCAACCGCACAAGCATACACACTGTGCATTGTGTGTCGGCATGGTATGCGGACAATCAAAAGATACTCAATCCGCATTATGTGAGCGTGAAAGAGCGGCACCACTATGTCGGAGAGATTGATGACAATGGTATAGATAAAGATGGTATCGCTGCCGATGTGTCAAATGATGGAATTGAAAAGTCGGTCACTTCCGCCTGTTGTAACAGTGGACAGCCGTCTTTATCCCTTATTTCGGACAACAATATTCGTGACGAAGACGGAGTGTAAAACCTGATGAAATCAGACCGTTGCGAAATGCCGTGTATTGGCTTTCAAAAGATGGCTTTTTACAATGCGAAATATGGTCTTTCATACTACAGTTCGTGGCCTTTTGGAAAAGCATTGGTTTATGTCGGGAAGTGAGGTTGTCATTATAATGCGGTTGAAAGCAGTTTTTTTGAGGAATGGATGTGGCGGAGTACGTTTGTTTTAGACGTTTATAAAGACTTTGGACAAACCATCCGTTCTGCGGGTCATGGTATATCCAAAGTTCAT
>CALUFR010000165.1 GCA_944319875.1 uncultured Bacteroides sp. | reverse complement strand
ATTTACCATGCCAAATGGTTTTCCTCAGCGAGAATCTTTTGTAATATCCTTGTTGTTAATATGCATTGCATATAAAACAATTGGAATTTTTGATCAACCTAAAGCAGGGATTAAGGTTGGAATTGCTTGCGGCATTGTCCTTTTAATAACATTAATGACTGCTAAGGCAGGAGCTAAGTTTAGCTTAAATGAGATGTTTGAAATCATTGGTAATTTGCTATTAGTAATTATTTCGGCTCTCTTAATCAATCATCATTCAAATCAATGGATGGGATACGGAATTTTAGGATTGATTGTATTGGTTAATGTGGGAGGCTACAATTATCAAATTGATAAAGTTCATTTTAGCCGAATGCCAAGTCAAGCTTATTCCCATGTTGTTAGTCGTTATACAAATGCAGTTCATCAATTAAAGAAGCAAGATTCTAGTTTTTATCGGATTGGTTCAAATGCCGAGTTAACAGCTAACGATCCATTTACTTATAACTATAATGGAGTACAGGCTTATATTTCGCAACAATCAACCTCAATGACGGATTATATCTCTGCATTAGGTTATTATCAGAAACATAGTTGGTATCGATTTAACACGTTTAATAATGGCTCAACGGCAGCAATTAATGATTTATTAGGATTTAAGTATTATCTGTTGGCATCGCCTCAAATATTAAAAGATACGCAAAAGGTAAATTCAACTCAAACTTGGAACCGTGGATTAAATACTCCAGGAATTAAGTTAAAAGATGAGTTTCCAGGAATTGAAATTTATCAAAATAAAATGGCATTTCCGTTAGTCTTTAATGTATCGAAGAAAACTTTATCGGATATTTATCAATATAATCCTCAAAGTAATCCATTTGACTACTTTAATTGGATATTAGCAAGTATTGAGGGAAAACAGAATTGGATTTATTCTAATCAAAATGTTTATCCAATGAAATCGGAAGTTTCAAACGATATTTCATATCATGTTCGAGCATCGGCTAGCGGGAATGCATACTTATATTTAGCACATCCTCGAGCATTGTTTTTAAACGCCCCCAAACCAACGAATTTTTTAATTAATAAAGTTAATATTGGAGAGTATGGTGGAAAGAATGGCTATGGCGAAAACGGTGTCCTTTATATTGGAAAGTTCCACAAGGGCGAAGAAATCAACATTACACTTCAAAATGGGAAACTTTTAAACCAACCACTCCAGTTATTTGTTGCGATTGAAAGTCCGCAACGGTTACAGCAGCTTCATCAATATGCGGTTAATTCAAATATTAGTGATATTAAAGTAGATGGTGATTGGATTACCTTTAAAACCAATTCAAGGTTTAAAGGCGGTTACCTAGGGCTTTCGATTCCATTCGATCCTAATTGGAGCGTTCGAATTGATCATCAAAAGGGCCATGTGGTTAAAATTTTGGGTGATCTAAGCGGAATTAAGGTTCCGCAAGGAGCACACCAAGTTAGATTGAAATACAATGTAAATGGATTAAAGATTGGAATGATAATTAGTATAATTTCATTGATTATTTTAGGCGGATATGAAATTACAAAGCGAAAATTAAAACGAAAGTAATAAAGAGGGCGGTAAGAAGCCAATCAATTGGCTCTTACCGCCGTTTTTATGTCTATTGAAGAATTTCTTTGAATACACTGTCGAGGCGTTTAAAGTAATTTTCAGTATAGAATTGCTCAATTGATGAAGCAATCTTTTGTGGATTACCAACAATTTGATTGATTTGAGTAATCTTCTGAGCTAATTGGTCAATGTTTCCTTTTTCATAACTTAAGCCATTTATACCCTCAATTACAACGTCATCATAACCTGCAAATTTTGAAGAAATTACGGGAATTCCTCTGGAAATTGCTTCAAGGAAGACCATTGGTAAGCCTTCGAAATTAGAGGTTAAAACGATTGCTTGGGTATGCTGGCTAATTTGTTCCCACGGGTCTTTTTGCCACCCGTACCATTTAACTCGCTGATTGATTTTTAAATGCTGAGCAAGTTGCTTAGCAGCCTCTACGTCTTCTCCTGTCCCTAGAACATCGAGCTTTGTTTCGGGAACGTGGCTTAGTCCATTAAAGAGTTCCGAAAGATTTTTTTGCTTCTGTAATTGAATGCGGCCGATAAAACTGATTTCATCAGTGAGATTATCAACCTTGCGAATGGGATTATGTTCAATCGGATTAAAAATTAACTTGATTCGGTTTTCAGCAGCTCCCATTTGGATTAATTGCTTTTTAATGGTTGAAGCAATTGCAAGGTGATAGTCTGCATATAAAATATTATGTGGGTCAAAAAGATTTTGCTCAAAAAGTGAATAGTGGATCCATGAAATAATGCGGTACTTTTTTCGAAAAACTTTTCGAACTAACGCCGCTAACTTAATCATATTAGCCCCAATCATAATTAAATTAGTGTCATTAGATGTTTGAAGAAACGTTTTAATAAAGAAAAGTTGCTTCTTAATTCCATGGTCACAGGATGCAATTACGACCTTAACTCGTTGATCAATTTGTTTAAGCCAAAGCGGATTTTCAGGCTTATTTGTCAGTGTGAGGGTTAAATCATACCGCCCTGCGTAGTGGTTCAATACTTTTGTTAAAACCGTTTCTGTTCCGCCATTTCCGCTTGCTGGAGGACAAATAAAATTAATTTTCATAGAATTCACTTCCTAATTTAAGACGACGTTTGTTTGGAATAGTTGCGAACAAGGCCGGTAGAATAAAGTTATAGCAACTTTCAAAGAAGTGTTGGTCAATTCCACCGCTAATAATAAACATTAATAAGCATAATTCAAGATAGAAAACAGGTTTAACATGTAAGGTTTTAACCAATGCAATTAATAATGCAATGAAGATCAAAATCATTGGGATTCCGTACATCAGTGGAATTCGGAAGTAAATTGAATCAATGTAAAACGCACCGTTTCCTGGTTGATAAATAAATTGGCCAAACGGTTTAATTGAATAATGGCTGATCGCATGTGCTTCATAATTTAATCGTCCAGATAATAAATTATTAGCTAAGTTAATAATTGGATTATGCGGTATGATTAAATACAAAAATCCAAGTAAAAGAATGATAGCAATGTATGCAAAACAGAATAAAATTATACTTTTCTATGAAACTTTGTTTAAGAGTTTACTAATTGGCTTATAGAACATAATTGCTGAAATAAGTAACAAGGTAAGAATTAAATCTAACCGAGTATCAGTAACAACGTATGTCCAAATAGCCACTGCAAAGAATGAAATATATTCTGGAATACTTAATTTAAATTTCTTAAGGGCAGCATATGCCATTAAAATACTAAAGAACCGGGCTGCCAAATTCGTTGGGTAAATTGCACCGAGTGAGTAACGTCGAACTGGTGAATACGTTGAACGCAAAGCGGCGTAGTTTGGAATGACTCCGGTAAAAGCAAGAAGCATTGACAAAGCTGTTCCAAAAAGATTAACAAAGAGAAACATTTTAAGAATCTTTTGGAAATCGACGTTTTTAGTGCCGTAGATAAAGAATCCAAAGTAGAAAATGTTAACGTTGGCGGCATTATGTGCTAGATTAAATAATAAACATTCAAGCAACGAAAATATTAAAAGATCATTGAATGAATTTTTATCAAAGAGAAAGATTTTAAAAATAACGATAATTGTAGGGAATAGCGCTAAAAGATAAATTTGACGCTGTGAAAAAACATATTCAACCATATCGGTACTTTTAATGAATGTTGAGAATAAATACATCCCAAAACATATTAAGTATATATTTTGGGTTAATGACGGGAAACGATCATTAATTTTTTGTACAAACCGATCGCGTCCCTTTAAAAGATTAGCGACCGTTATTTTGCTAAGTAAATTATCCATTTTGATCTCCTCAGTAATTAAAATCTAATTGCCATTATACTATATGTAATAACTGAATTTCCTCTAATAAAAAAGAAGTACTTTGCAACCGCTGGTACTTCTTTTAGCTTGTTATTTAAGTTTAAATAGTTCAGGGTTACTGTGATAAAATTCAGTCATCTTGGGAGTTTGATTACCAAATCCTAAATGGCCAACAACAGTACTTTCATCCATTAACATCGCTTGAGAAAGAATTGTCGCATTTTGATTAACGGTTTCTTCATCACGGGCAAAATCACTTGCTAAGCGGTGAACCGGGAAGCCGTTCATTTTTTCCCAGTAATTTCGATCCATAACAAAGCACCCGATTGATAACCGAACTGGAATTACCGTATATTTTCCTTCATCTTCAAGACAAGCTTTATTCATTTCGTCAATCGTTGGCAGATGATGATCTGCGCCCCACATAAATTCTGCTGCCCGATAATCTTCTTCAATTGGTTGAAAACGGCCATAGTACCGTGGACGGCCGAACTGTTTTTCATATGCGGCAACTGCATCGAATTTTTTTAACAACCGCAAGTAAGCATAACCATTAACGTTAATTAGTGGAGAAACAACCCCAACCTCGTATTCAGCATCTTTTTTCCATTGGATAAAGTGCCGGGTAACATTGATGATTGAATCTTTAGTCAAAAAGATGTCTTCGTCCATTTTAACAATCGTCTCAGCTTTAGGAAACAGGCTAATAGCAGTATTCTGAGTTAAGTTGATATTATTTCGTTTACAACTTAAATAAGACCAATTATTTTTCTCAGCAATTTTACGAAGGGTGGGGTCATTTACCCCGCTTGAAATAATACAAATATCAAAATTATCCGGAACAAATTTCTGAACCCGGGCAAAAACATCATTCCAAAAAGCACTTTTATAGCCTGCTAAAACTAAAAGTAATTTTGAGGATCCTTTTGACCGGTCATCAAAAAGATACTTTTTAGTTGTTGGTTTGCTGCAAAAAGCAAAGTGAAAAAATTTATCGACTTTTTTTTGCAGAGTAGACTTTAAACTCATAGTAATAAGTAATCCTCCTTCAATTACTTCTTTTTGACAATTTTAGTTGAGGGTAAATAATTATTGTTTTTTCCAAGATTATTTTTGATTCCATCTCTAAATCCATCCCAGAAAAGGCGATACATAAATCGACGGTAACCTTTGCGTTCAGATTTAACAGTATTTCCAATAAGTTTCCTTGCCAAAAGAGCGATAAAGTAAGCGCGTGTTAAGAGGTATGGATGACCATACTTTTTAATTACTTGAATTCGATTGCGCATACCGTAGTATTCCCGCCAATTAGGGTACCATTGATTATTTTCCAATTTGGCTTTTACTTTATGATATACTTTGGCATCTGATACGTTAAGAACCTTCGTAAGTTTATGAACTCGTAATGAATATTCTGAATCGTCAAACCAAATAAAGAAGTCTTTTTGAGGAAGCCCAACTTGCTTTACAATCTCCTTATTGATAACTACTCCAACAAAGGTAAAGAGATCATAAGAGAAGTCTGTTTGGTATTCTTCAACTGGGACTTCATAATCAGAAAGAATATTCCAATTTTTGATTCTTCGACGATGAAGAGTTTCAATTTGATGGTTTCCATTCAAAACCGTTCCGGAAAGAACTTTGACATCAGGATGGTCAAAGTGTGCCTGGGATAATTTTTCGAAGTAATCTTCAGCGTAGATCGCATCATCGTCAGACAGTGAAATCCAGTCTGCGTCCTCTTCCTTTAAAGCCTTTTTAAGGCCAGCGTAGAACCCTGCTGAACCACCATTATTTTGTGAAAGATGGCAATACTTTACTAAACTGTTATTTGAGTATAGTTTAGTAATCATTTCCTGCGTTCCATCAGTTGAGTTATTATCAACAATAATAACTTTTTGAGGAAGAAGGGTTTGATTTAATAGACTTTCAATTGCCTGTTTAAGAAGTTTTTTGCGATTAAATGTAACAATTACACTTACGTAATTCATAATTTCTCCTTCGACAACTAATATGCAGAATTTGGAACGAAAATAACTTTGATTGTTTTGAACATAATTTTAATGTCTAGCCAAAATCCGCGCTTTTGAATGTATTCAAGGTCAATGTTTACCATTTCATGAAATCCAACGCTGTTCCGGACGGTCACTTGCCAAAGACCGGTACATCCGGGACGAACATATAGACGTTGCCAATCGTAGTCGGTATACATTTTGACTTCCCGTGGCAAAGGTGGTCGGGGCCCAACAATACTCATTTGTCCAAATAAAACATTTAAAAGTTGAGGAAACTCATCAATACTTGTTTTACGAATGAACTTTCCTACTCTAGTCACACGAGGATCATTCTTCATTTTAAACATAGCACCTTTAATTTCATTTTTATGTAATAAATTTTTTAACTGTTTCTCAGCATCTTCTTGCATCGACCGGAA
>CALUFR010000164.1 GCA_944319875.1 uncultured Bacteroides sp. | reverse complement strand
ATTTCAGAAATATTAACGGTACTTGCTGAAGACGTAATAATATTTGATAAACCATAACGATTAGAAACATTAAAAGTCCGGTGCACTGTTGGTCGCCGTAAATCAGCATCAACCAACAATACCCGTTTCTTTTCTTCCGCCCAGGTAACCGCTAAGTTCGCACTGACCGTTGACTTTCCTTCAGAAGGAAGAGCGGACATAACTGCTAAAATTTTGAAATTTGGGTCTAAAAATGAAAATTTCAAATTTGTTCGAACCGTTCGATATTGTTCTGAAATTCCTGATTGCGGATCGTCTTTAGTGATTAATGCCACCCCGTATCGCATACTATCCTCATCAAGTTTTGTCTTTTTTTTCGTAAAGTGACTCAAAATATCCATTTTTAGTCCCTCCGTTTTCTTGAACTAGATACTGTATTTCTACCGTTTCTTTTAGATGCCGTCATCTTTTTTACTACTCCAGCAGGAATTTCACTTATAATTCCTAATTCATTAAGTCCTAATTCTTTTGTAATGAATTCTTCGTCAGAAATTGTCCGATCAAGCCCGTCAAGTATAAATGCCAAAACTATACCTAAAATTATTCCAAACAAAAATCCGAAAACAGTATTTAATAAGATTTTGGGCGAAACAGGTTTAGGATTTTCAACTGCCTTTGACAAAATCGTCACATTATTAACATTCATTATCTTGATTACTTTATCTTTAAATACATCAGCAATCGTATTAGCTGCATCGGCCGCCAATTTAGGATTATCTGTTTTTACCGTTACCGTAAAAACTTGTGAATTTTGCTGATTACTAATGCTAATTTCTTTCTTTAATTGACTAGCAGATACCTTATACCCATCATTGGTCATCTTCTTACTGACGCTATTTAAAATAGTAGGACTTGTAATAATATCCTTATAAGTACTAATCATTTGTACGTCTGCTTGAATTTGTGCCTGAGGAGCATTAAGTGCTTGATTGCCATTCATTTTGCGATTAACCAAGATATCCGTACTCGAACTATATTTCGGAGTAACAATAAAAAATGAAACAAATAGTGTCAAAACTGCACAAACTACCGTTGTCCATGCAATGACCTTTTTTTGTTTTCGTAAAACTTTTAAAATTTCTTGTAAATCACTAAATTTTGATGAACTTTGTTGATTCCTTAATTCATCCATTCAAAACTCCTCCTAAAAATTATTTCAAACTATCATATGCTTTTTTAACAAGCGATGTTAAACTATTCTTTTCATTAGAATCGTTACTCATCAAAGCGACGCCTTGTTTGCCATCCTTACTGATTGCAATTGAGGTTCGATAACCGACGATTCCACCTGAAACATAATACATATCGCCATCTTTAATTAATCTTCCACTTGGCTGACTTCCAATGAAGCTTGAATTGTTACCATATTTTTTAACAAGTAATTGAGTCAATCTTAATAAACTTTCCGGAGTAGCTACCAACTGATTTTGCCCCATCTGGCTGTTCATCGCTTTTGCTAATGTTGGGTCTGATACTGGCTGGCCGTTATTATACGGCGTTGCCATCTTGCTACTATCAACTTGTGAAGCAAACTTAACCTCATCTAATCCATTCGGTTTCAAGAACGTGCTAGTAATATAATCTTGATAAGATTGATTTGTTACTTGGGAAATAATTCCCTCGAGTAAAACATAGTTAACTTCTTGATAACTATATTGTCCCACTGAGCTTACCTCAACATGATTAAGATTCCAATTCAAAACATTCATTAATTGATTATTTGGAATTGACTTGTTTGACAGCCCCGAGGTCATGTTTAATAACGTTTGAACCGTTACCTTATCTGAAACTGATAATGAATCATAGTACTTATTGATTGGCGTCGACAATTTTAACTTTCCTTGATCAACAAGTTGCAAGATTGCAGCTGCGGTCAACATATTTTCTGTATCGGTTGCTAAATAATACTTATTATGGTCTTGTTTAGCATCCTTTCCAACATACTGTGTACGCAAAAACTTACCATTCGTCACAATGGCATACGAACCTGTATAATTTTGATCTTCTAACAATTTGGAAATACTTTTCTTTTCGAAAGGAACAGTCCGCTCTTTCTTTACTTTAGCTTTCAGTGATGGCTTGTCTTCCAATTTTGACGAGTCACCTGTTTTTGAATGGATGACTTGTTGATAGAAAACATGTGCCATACTATTCTGATTGTAACGTGCTAAAGCATAACCCCCAATTCCAAGAAAGATAACAGACCCTGTAACCAAACTGATTATCTTCTTTGACATATGTAAATTTCACTTTCTATAAATTATGATTAACACTTTAACGAATCCCAATATAACTGAGCGTATTTTACCATAAATTCAGATTGTTTTACCTGAAAAATGGGAAAATTTAATATTTTATAAATAACTTTAATGGTCAATTTTTCATAAAACTAAATTATATGCAATTGTGGCCGCTGATTTTTCATTTCCACAATTTTATTTCCCAGAATTATTTTTTGAAGATTATTAATTCGATCAGGCAATTCATACAATAAAATTTCGCCTTTCCGGGGTAATTCTGTTTGAATCTGACCAATTATTTTTTCTTTTGCCGCATCACGGCGTTGCCTTTTAGTATTCCGTGGTAAATCAAAACAAATCAAAAGCACCATCAAAGCTCACCTTTATCAGTTGCGGCAACGCTAACTCTTTAACGTTTTATCCCGGATACACTTCTTAAAAGTTCGAATTTCATCCTTAATCGCATCTCCAATATACTTAACGTGTTTACCGACAAGGCATTTTTCCAATAAAACTTGGACCAATCTATATTTCATCTCACTTGTTAAATACTCATCATCTGAATAATTAAGAATATCAATAACCAAGTTATCCAAAATAGGCCTAAATGGTTCAATCAAATCATCGGCTAAATTAAAATTATTCTTCTGTGATCGATGACAAATTCCCAATGAGGGTTCTAGTCCCTCGATCACTAACTGCTTTCGAATTGCTGATCTAATAATTGCATAACCATAGTTCAAACAGGCATTAATAAGATTATCCGTTCTCCGGCTGAAATTCTTACCGAACAAACATTCAAAGTATTTTCGGGCGACAATTGCCTCTATATTTTCTTGGTCACCATACTTAATATTCTTATACATTTTTTCAAAGTAATTTGTTAATTCGTTTGTTGAATTGTTTTTGACACAAATTTCTTGATTTTTAACCTTTGCCTTAATTACTTTTCTCCAGATTCTTCCCTTTAACTGTTTTCCCATGCTCGTTTGTAAATACAACAGCTGTACCCGTTCACTTTGATCAAATTCCATATCGCTAATTTTTATTAATGGTGAATGCTTATCATCACAAATCATGACTGCCACTTTATTTTTTACAAGAAAGCGAAGAACCTCGACTGATAAGTAAATCTTTGAGTTTTCTAAAATCAAATACTCAATTTCCTTTGGAAAAAAGTATTTTGATTGATTCGTCAGATAATTTCTAATTTTCAAAGTTTGTTTTGATGTAACTGTAATTGAAGAACCATTTTCAACACATATAATATCTTTCATAAAAAAACTCCTTTTTATATTTATTACCTTCTCATACCGAAGTTTTATCAATCTCCAAACGGATAGATAACATTTTTTATATGCTATTGATTTGTTTCCGTCCTCTCACATCGAAGTTTTATCAATTCTAGGTTGGCAACGCGACAAATGGAACGATAAGTATCGGTTTCCGTCTTCTTTATCGAAGTTTTGTCAATTCATATTCCTAACACGGTTATTGAAAATCACTTTGGCGAGTTTCCGTCTTCTCACATCGAAGTTTTATCAATTCGGTAACGACCGCACCCAATTTATTCAAGTTTCAGTCTGGTTTCCGTCTTCTCACATCGAAGTTTTATCAATTCCCCGACTGTTCACGGTGGGACGACATCAATACTTGTGGTTTCCGTCTTCTCACATCGAAGTTTTAT
>CALUFR010000163.1 GCA_944319875.1 uncultured Bacteroides sp. | reverse complement strand
TGAAATCCACTATTTAATCGCAGATGCAACATTCAATAAGCAGACAAATGACATTTTTGAGTTTATGAGTAAACATCAGAAACAATGTCACTTTATTCTTATCTCAGCCAGCGCTGATTATGTTTGGAATTTCTTGTCGAAAGGAACTGAAGTGGGTGACAAAGTGCATGAAGCTATGAGTCATAGTAAATTTATTAATTACTATATTCCTGATAATTTCGATCACATCAAGAAACACTACCACTATGGACGTATTACTCAGTTAATCAATATTATCAAAAATACAGAAGGTAAAATCGTTGTGGGATCAAACGACATGAAAACATGGAGAACACTACTTAAGGAATTTGGTGAGGATGTCACATTCGTACAATCAGAGTTTGAGCCTGAAGATGAGGTGGCTCGTGAAAATTGGCTAACACGTCAGGAAGTGTTTGTAAAGCCTACTGCTCATAATTATCACACGTCAAATAAAGGTGATTATTTCACGAGTAAGATACTTTGTACTACATCAGCACTAGATAACGGTGTTTCTATTATTGATCCTCAGAACGCAATTAAATGCGTATTCTGTGAGTTTACTCATCCTATGTCAATCTATCAGTTCATAGGTCGTGTCAGACGTCAACAGGGAAATGGTGAGTTAGCTAGTATCAATATGTTCTACAAAATCCCAAAACAGGATGAGTTTTTTAAACACGTTAATAACCTCATGGGTAGAGGTAAAGTCAATCAAATACCTGACATTAACGCAATGAATGAAATGCAAAAACAAGCATTAAAGTATGACGTTAAGTTGAAGCATAAGTTATCATTAATGATTATTGATAAGAGAAAAGAATTACTTGAGTATAACTTTAAAGAGATGTATTTAGATGTCTTCTATCGTGGTGAGGTGTTCAAGCAACCAGTAACCATTCATAATGCGACTCAGTACATGAAGGACTTAGGGATTGAGTTGAAAGAGCAGATTAAAGATGACTTGAAACAAGCTAGAATTGATTTGTTGGATCAACACTTAGATATGAAGTTAAGTAGTAAAGAGTTTAAACAGTTAGCTGAGAAATTAAACTTTAAACGTGATGGTCATATCGTCAAAAATCCTATTGATGAGATTAAACAGTTAGGGTATGAAGTTAATAATACTCGTGTTGATGATAAACGATACAAAATTATAACGAAATAGTTTTGCCAAAAATTACGTTAATAATTACTGCCAAAAATTACGTGAAATACCATCTGAATATTAATTTATATTTAATTGTGTTTCACGTAAAAAATGGCAACGCTTTCAAAGGAGTGACAATATGAACTTAGATATGTATTTACGTGGTCATGTTGCTGCTAAAATCAGACCACTATACATCAAATCAAAGTGTGAACACTGTAATAGTACAGATGATTTACACTTGCATCATGTCAAGCCATTTGTTAAGATAGTGGATAAGGTATTAAATAAATTTAACCTCGAATTAAAAGACTCAGAGGACTATACAGAACAAGAACGTTATTTAATCGTGTCATGCGTGTTATCTGAACACTTGAACGGTGAGTATCTAACACTATGCCCACAATGTCACTATAACGTCCATGAAGGAAATAAAAAAAGACGTGCTAGTTTATCAGACGCACAAAAACAACGACTCAAACAAATCAGACTTGAACAAAAAGAAAAGTTAAAGCAACAAAAACTAGATGAATTGAACCAACAACGAGTAGAGTTAATAGATCAGCAGTTAAATCTTAGATTGAGTAGTCAGGAGTTTAAACAGTTAGCTGAGAAATTAAACTTTAAACGCAATAGAAAGTTAGTTAAAAATCCTATTGATGAGATTCAGGAGTTAGGTTATACGATCATCAAAAAAAGAATTAACGGTTATGACTATAAAATCATCACTAAAACTACTCTTGATAAAAGTCAAGTATCATGGTATAATTGATGATGCTGCTTATAGTTGGGGTAGAAACTATTTCTAGATACGACTTCTAGCTAAAACTTCTAAATTAGGGTTAATAGAGGGTTAAAACTTTTTTAGCCCTTTTTAATTTGATAAAAAGTTCATTTTATCCATGAAATAACCTAAGAAAATATGAAAATAACTTATATTATATCTGTAATTAAAGTTTAAATAAGTTTAAATGCTACATAAAGTAGAAGGGTGATCTCACACCCTAAAACTGAGGATCAATGATCACTCGGTAAACTCTTATTGGAGTATGAGATCAATTACACATATAATATATGGTTTAAAACTTTTTTAAACTTTTTTTATTATAATGTATTGAAAACGCTTACAATTTTTCCATATCTTATGAAGGGGATAGTTTCCCACCTATCTCTTTAAATTCAGGCTAAATAACAATTCTTCATGTACACGTTATGTTTGTTGATTGATTTTCACATTTCTATCTACAGTATAGTTGGTTGACAGATAGCATCATTAGTTGGTGCTATCTATTCAGCTAATTAGCTGAGTACACGTTAATCGTGAATACACTCCTCTTTTTTAATAAAATTACAGCTTTATTAACCTTCA
>CALUFR010000162.1 GCA_944319875.1 uncultured Bacteroides sp. | reverse complement strand
GATGTAGTATATGTAGAGCCCAAATACGGCAAGAGAGACCGGGAAGACCGCGGCTGGCAGATTAGTACCACCCTGCTATCCATTGCGTCTGTCATCTGTTCTTTGCTGTGGGTACTCAAATAACCTGAATAAACCCAATAATTATGCAGACTAACCCTTCATCCCGTAAAAACGACACGGGGATCAATCTGGTGGACCTGCTTGCGTACTTTGCCTCCAAATGGAAATGGTTTCTGCTTTCCGTATTGGTGTGCGGAGGTATCGCATGGTATCACTACGCCCGTTCGCCACTTGTGTATTTCCGTTCAGCCACGGTAATCATCAAAGACCCGTCCAACAAGACCTCCACTACCGGACTGGACCGTTTTGATAACATTATTAACAAGGTGAACGTGGCCAACGAGATTCTGCAATTCCGTTCAAAAAAACTGATGCGCGAGGTGCTGCAACGCCTCCATGCCGACATCAGCTACCAACTGGAAGACGGACTGCGCAGCAACGAGCTTTACAACCAATCCCCCGTTCTTCTCAGTTTCCCAGATGCATTGCCGGAACAACATTTCGCCTTCACAGTAACGTTAAAAGACAAGAAGTCCCTAGTGCTGTCTGACTTCACTGGAATCGATGTCAAGTCTGACTTTACCGTTGAGATGTATGACACTGTAACCCTCAGCCGGGGGATGCGCGTGGTGGCCACCCCTACCAATTATTATAACGATTCATGGACAGGAACCCCTATCCGTGTGGCGAAACTGCCGATGGAATCCATGGTAAATTACTATAAAAGCGCGCTGGATATCCAGCAGGAAGAGGAGGAATCCTCCATCCTGACCCTCGCTCTGAAAGACGGCTCGGCGGCACGAGCGGAAGACATCCTGAACACGCTGATAAACGTGTACAACGAGGAAGCCATCAAAGATAAGAACCAGGTTGCCGTAAACACGGCCGACTTCATCAACGACCGCTTGATTATCATTGAGAACGAGCTTGGCGGCGTGGAATCGGAACTGGAGACATTCAAGCAACGTAACCAGATTGTGGACATCGCCTCTTCGGCCGGGATGTACATGAGCGAATCGCAGAAGTACAATACGGACGCACTGGAACTGGAAACTCAGCTGCGCCTGGCCAATTTCATCAAGGACTACCTGACAGATCCGGCCAAGGAAACTGACCTGATTCCCTCGAATACGGGCATTGGGGACATGAATATAGAAAGCCAGATAAACCTGTACAATACCGCCAAGTTGAAGCGGGATCACCTGATAGACGACAGTAGCGCGAACAACCCTGTGGTACTGGAACTGAACAATTCTCTTCGTGCCATGAAACAGAACATCATCCGTGCGGTGGACAACATGATAGTAAGCCTGAACGTGCAACGCAGTGATGCACAGAGCCGCGAAATGCGGGCACAGAACCGAATAACGTCCATCCCCACCAAAGAGCGGAAAATGCTCTCCATCGAACGGCAGCAGAAAGTGAAGGAAGCCCTATACCTGTTTCTGTTGAACAAGCGCGAAGAAAATGCCCTGTCGCAGGCGATGGCTGACAATAACGCCCGTGTCATCGACGGAGCAGAAGGTAGCAACTCCCCCATTTCTCCCAACCGCAACCGTATTCTGTTGCTTGGATTGCTCGTGGGGCTGGCTATTCCCAGCCTGGCCTGTCTGGGTATCCTGTTCTTGGATACCCGGGTACACAGCCGCAAGGACGTTGAGGGTATTGTAAGTGTGCCTTATTTAGGAGAAATACCCCAAGACAAGGAAGCGGGAAAACTGAACGAACAAGAAAGTCCTTTCCTGCTGGCAAAAGAGCAAAGGGACAGCACCGTATCGGAAGCCTTCCGCATTCTGCGTACCAACATGGCCTTCATGGCAAGAAAAGACCTTCCCCAACAGGTGATTATCTTCACCTCCCTCAATGAAGGAGCCGGCAAGACATTCATCTCGAAAAACCTGGGAATGAGCCTTGTGCTGGCTAAGAAAAAAGTGATACTGATAGACATGGATATCCGCAGGGGTACCCTGAGTCGGCAGTTCCACCTTAAAAAGATCGGTCTGACTAACTACCTGGCTGATAACACCCTTTTGGCAGAAGACATTATCCAGCACCAAGACGGCTTTGACATCATTGCCGCCGGTGCCATTGCCCCCAATCCGGCGGAACTGCTGATGGATGAACGGCTGGACAATCTGGTAACTGAGCTGCGCAGACGATACGACTATATTGTTGTGGACAGCGTGCCTGTAGGCATTATTGCGGATGCGACCATTTCCAACCGCATTGCCGACCTGACCATCTTTGTGGCACGCGCAGGCAGTCTGGACCGCCGCCAGCTACCCGAAATAGAACAGTTGTATAAAGAAAACAAGTTGCACAACATGGCTCTCGTGCTGAACGGCGCAGACCTGCACCGGCGCTACGGGTATTACGGATATTATGGATATTCATACAAATATGGATATGGAAAGAAAAAGAAATAACAAACTATATTTTTACGACAATGGAAAATTTGATAAAAGAAAAGTATGAAACCCCTGTTACGAAATGGACCAGGGTAGAGATGGAAAGCGGAATTTGCGTGGCATCAGACCACAAACCCGGTGATGATGTGAGTGAAGACCGGCATGTAAGCATTGATAAACAAAAAGATGGAGAAAGTTTTGTTTTCGGCGACACCCAATGGGAATGACACTTATATCAACAAACATAATAAACGAAGTAAGAATATGAAAAGGAGACAATATTTGTATCATGTCCTGTGTAGTGCAATCCTGTTTCTTGGCAGTTGCAGCGACAGCGAAGACCTTGGGATGATGCCTGCCAATCCAGGCGATGCCATCCGGTTCAGTGCAGCCATCCCACAAACAAGGACCCACTATAGCGACCGGCTTCAAATCAATTGGGTGGAGAATGATGAGATTGGAATCTGTTCACCTTCTGACAATGTGCTTCCTTCTGTTGAAGGAGGAACTAAGAATGCTACGTATAAAGTAACTGCCTTAAATGCCGATGGTCATCTCCATCATGCGGAAATAAAACCATCTGAAGAAAAAAACTACTTAAAATGGGGAAATGACTTGAGCACTCCAGCTGTTTTTTATGGGGCTTATCCGGCAGAGAGAATAGTCACATATCCCAAAGAGAATAGTGGTGTATTCTCCATGAAGTATTACACCAATCAAGAGTGTAAGGTATATTCGTCCGAGAATGGGGTGTATTTGACTAAACCGGATATGAAGAATGCCTACATGATGGCAAAGAATGAACTCACCCCTATAGGCGACCATGTGCTGCTGGCTTTCGACCCGATTATGACTACGCCCGATATTACCATTACGGCGGGCAGCTATGAAGTAGGAACGGGTATCATCCAACCGGTTACGGTGACTGGGGTCAGCATTCTGATGCCGAAAGCTCTGACTGAGAAAACTTTGAATTATAAAATTACTA
>CALUFR010000161.1 GCA_944319875.1 uncultured Bacteroides sp. | reverse complement strand
GGTAACTGTCATCCTGAGCGGAACGCAGTGGAGTCGAAGGATCTCACATAAAGTATGGTACTGTAAACGTGAGATTCTTCGACTACGCCCTACGGGCTTCGCTCAGAATGACAGATAGCATTCAGCCCGCTAAATTCCCATTTTACAGCGGCGCCCCGCTCTGTCCGCCGTCCTCTTCCTCGTCGCCGGAGTCATCCGGTCCGCTTGGAGCAGAGCCGTCGCTGACGGAGTACTCGCCCTGTTCGCGCAGCGTGGCCTCCAGGTTGATTTTCGCGTTGCTCAGTTCGCCCGTGGCGCGTGCGCGGAGCTTCAGTCCCGCCACGTGTTCCGCCACCTTGAACTCCGCCGCACTGGCGGCGCCGTGGTCACTGACGATGCCCACCGAGAAGATGGCCAGGTCGTCCAGCTTCACGTTCTTGCCGTCCAGGACCAGCTCCTTGATGCAGGCCACCATGTCGGCCAGGACGCCCTTGATGACACCGGGCGAGAATGGCGTGTTGTGCTTGGACATGTGTCGGGCCAGTGCCTCGATGTCTAACGTCTCGTTGATAACCGGGCGTGCATACCACAGACCCTGTCTGGGGTCGTTCTCGCCTTTGATTTGATACTTTCTGTAAAGAATCATAGGATAATGATTAATGGTTAATTAATTGATAATTGATAATTGATAATTGATAATGGAGAATTAAGAATTCCTCATTTCTCAATTGCTCTGCAAAGATAAGTCCGCCCGCCGGCGGAAAAATCGGTTGAGGATGGTAGTGCGGGATAAGGGTAGATAATGGTTGATTAATGTCATCCGAAGTCATGGCTGTCTGCCTGTTTTTCAGTATCTTTACACCATTAAAGAAATACAGGAATCACATGACAACAGAGCATTTTACGATACGTTCATACGGCCGCACCGAGCTGGCCCAGTGTTACTTCCCCGACCTCAATCCGCAGGTGGCCTACCGCAAGCTGCAAAGCTGGATAGACTATTATCCCCACCTGCGCGAACGCCTCCGGGCCGCAGGCTGCAATCCCCGCTGCCGCGTCTACATGCCCGTGCATGTCAGGATGATTGTGGAGGCGATAGGGGAACCTTAAATAATGGTTAATGGTTAATGATTAATGGTTAATTGATAATTGACACAAAGAGGGTGTTTACGCTTCTCAAGTGGCACTTTACGGTGCTCAAGTGGCACTTTACGACGCCCAAGTGGCACTTTACAATTCTCAATTCTCAATTCTCAATTATCCATTATTTAAGAGTCTTGCCAACGCCTGCTGATTGCGATAGATCTCGTCGCCCGTCAGCTCCACGACGCGGTAGCCGCGCTTGCCGCCGATGCGTACATGCTGGAAACCTTCCTGCGACATCACCATCCCGATTTTCACGGGACTCAGGCCGTGGCGCAGGCCGGCGTTGATGCGGGCCAGTATCTGCGCGTTCGTCACGAAGATACACTCCTCCCCGTCCATGGGGCGGCGATAGTGGGTCAGGATGAGTTCCCGCTCTAAGCAGGGCACCTCGAACTGACGGTTGTGAAGGTTCAGCTTCGTGATTTCATCGTCGTCCAGCCAGTAGCGATAGCCGTTCTGCGACAAGGCATACGCCTGGGCGAAGACCTGCGTGTAGTCCACGGGGTAGTCATACGGGCTGTCGATGCTCTCCACCTCGAAGGGCATCCAGCGGCGGTTGCCGCTCAGGTCGTTCAGGAAGTGGCGGTTGTTGCTCGTGCCGCAGAAGCTGGCTATGTGCGGACGCATCTCCTTGTAGCGGGCATACGCCGCACGTTCATTCACGTGGCGCATGGTGGTCAGCGCCTTCAGTTGGTTCAGCTCGCGATCATCCATCTCGTCCAGCTCCTCGAGGCACACCACGGCGAACTCCGAGAGCGTCAGCAGGTCGTCCTTCGAGATGTTCCGGCTGTTGGACTTCAGGTAGAAATAGCGTCGCAACTCGGGCGGCAGCAGGTTGTTCAGAAAGGTGGTCTTGTAGATGCCCTGGCGTCCGATGAGCACCAGTATCTCGTGATTCACCGTATCCTCGTCCAGCAGGGCGGCGAGCATGGCCACAAGCCATTTTTTGAAATAGCCGTCGAACAGCTCTGCCCCTTGCTTCACACGGACGCGGGCAGACAGGAGGCCGATGTGGTCCGTCATGCCGTCCCATTCGGGCAGAGCGTCCACGTATTCGCGAAAGGGGTTGAAGAGCGGCACGAAGTCCGACTCGATAACCGTCTGCAGCTCCGTTTTGTGTACCGGGGCCACCTCCTTGCACAGGGATCTCCACAAGGAGTTCACCTCGCGGTCCGTCAGGTCCTTGAATTCATCCGTTCCTTCGGGAGCGAACTCATATTTTCCGGTCACCGTGTTCTTGCGGAATCGTCCCTGCCGCGTCAGGAACGCCTCGATGTCATTCACGGTGGCCCGCTTCTGTCCGGACGAGGCGTCCGCTGATTTTGTCCGCCGGGCGAGGCTGCGCGTGCCGTGCTCCTCCGTGCGGCGGTAGCACGAGCGCAGGATACCCTCCACGTCGCCGTCGTAGTCAGCGAAACGTTCCCGGGCCCATCGCGTGGCCGCTTCCTCGTCGGCGCCATAGGCATTGAGCAGGTAGCCCATGCGCATGATGTACTCGTTGTGGTGATGGGCCGTGTAGGCGATGCCCTCTTCGGCCAGCAGCCGTTCCGCCTCCCTCACGATGCGGCGCAGCTGCATCCGTTGTGTCTTCAGCCGGTTCAGGCTTTCCCCCGGCAGAGGCTTTGCGATGGCAAACGGCACAGCCGCCGGAGCGAAATACGCCTCCGGGTCGTGCGCCAGTCCGCTCAGGCGGGTCGAGTTCTTGCACTTCTCGTCATAGGGCAGTCCGGTGAGCTTCGCATAGTGCTCGTTTATCCATCCGAAGGCCCGGAGGTGCAGCTCCTGTTCCGAGCGCGGGCGATAGCTGTCGGCAGCCTTATAGGCCGCTATGACGCGCAGCCCCGTTCCGCTGATAGTCATATAGGCCAGCAGCGTGTGCGGATCCTCCCGCACCAGCCGCAGGCACTCCTTCATCCGCTCCTCGGGAATGTGGTCGAAGTCCGCCATACACAGGTGTGTCCAGCTTTCGATGTGTTCCTTACGCTTTCCGCCCTTGAAGCGGACCGATACGGCGAAGCAAGCGCAAGCCGCCTTTTCGCGGTTAGCCGCTTCCGGATGCCCGTCTCGCAGGAAGCGACGGTGGTTCTCAGTACGCGCGATTATATCCGCATCCCGGCGGATCAGTCCGACGATGTCATTCAATGTAGTCTCTGTGGGTTCCAGACCCATGTAGCCATAGAAAAGGCTGAGTGTTGTAGTTATATTCATATATGTTCATTTTGCGGAGCGCGAAAGTAGCGCTTTCCCGTGAAAAAACACCAAGCGGCGGTACGCACATGTCAGTACCGGCCGCGGCAAATATTAACAATTTTATAATTTCTTAGCAGCGAGCTGTTACGTGCGGTGTGCTTCTTTCAAGTATTAATTTAAAAATTATTAATCATGAAATTGATACAATACCACAGCCCCAATCTGGGCGCTTACATCGCAGAGTTGCAGTACACAGTGCCGGTCGACGGAAAAATGCTGAGCGAGGCAGACTTAGCCCGCCGCGCCCGCATGTCCAAGACCACTGTAGAGAACGTAAAAAAAGGGTCGAAAAGCATCTGTATGCCTACCGCGACATCCTTCACATCTATCTGGAAGCCTGCCGTTGCAGCACGGTTCTCCCGATGGAACATTTCCTCGACGGCCTCTACAGGAGCCTTGAAGCCGACCGTCAGGCCCGTCACCGCGGCTGATGCCGTCCGCACTGCGAGAAGAATGTGCCGGCATGATTTTGGCACATTCTCTCCCTGCTCTTCCGGCCCGTCCGTGACACCTTGCCACCTAAAAAAACAACTTTTATATAGAAACACGTTACTTTGCTGACTGTTAAGTTAATTCACATTAACAGTCACTCTCCCCTGCGCGCGTAAGGAAAGTTATATATAGGGGTGGCAGGGGTGGCACAAAGGGGATGGAAAAAACGTTTTCCGCTTGGCGGTTCGTCCGGTTTTTCCTATCTTTGCCACTGAATAACCCAAAACATTCAGACAGTCATGTGTTCAGAAGGCATTTACGAAAGATACATCAATTTTTATACGGATTTCGCGTTCAAGAAACTGTTCGGCACGGAGCTTAACAAAGACCTGCTCATCAGCTTCCTGAACTCCCTGCTGCACGGCCGCGAGGAAATCACGGAAATCACCTACCTGAACACGGAACACCTGGGCACGCAGGAATACGACCGCCGTGCGGTGTTCGACGTCTACTGCAAGAATGAGCGCGGAGAGTACTTTCTGGTGGAGATGCAGAAAGGCGAACAGCAGTTCTTCAAGGACCGCAGCATCTACTATTCCACGTTCGCCATCCGCGAGCAGGCACCCCGCGGCGAGTGGGACTACGGGCTGAAAGGCATCTACACCATCGGTATCCTGAACTTCTGTTTCGATGATACGGACGATTCCTATTACCACGAAGTGAAGCTGATGGATACGTCTACAAAAGAAGTCTTCTACGACAAGCTGACCTTCATCTACCTGGAGATGCCCAAGTTCACGAAGACCGAGGACGAGCTTGTCACGCTGTTCGACAAGTGGCTGTACGCCATCCGCAACCTTGCTTCGTTGATGGAGCGTCCGCAAGCTTTGCAAGAAAAGGTCTTTCAGCGCTTGTTCGACGCGGCGGAAATCGCCAAGTTCGACCGCAAGGACCGTTACGAATACGAAGAAAGCCTGAAAGTCTACCGCGACTGGTACAGCGTCATGGAGACGGCCAAGCAGAAAGGCCTTGCAGAAGGACGTGCGGAAGGACGTGCGGAAGGCCGTGCGGAAGGACGTGCGGATGAACGTGTAAAAATAGCCCTCAACATGAAGCAATTAGGCGTCTCTCTTGAAACCATCTCCCAAGCCACCGGGCTTAGCGAGGACGAGATAATTGCCTTATAGCGAAGCATCTCCCGAAACGGTTGTGGAAATGCATTAACCATTTATCATTAACCATTGACCATTAATACTCGACCACTAACCATGGTAACAATATCTCACACCGACTTTACGTCGGACATCCCTCTCGAAGCCATTCTCCGGGTGAAGACCAAGGAAAAGATAGTCGGCATCATCACCAAGCTGGGTTCATACATCAGTCCCAACTTGAAGAAAGACGAGACCGCCCGTCGTGCCGCCGCCATCCTGCTGGACGACCCGCAGTTAGTGCTTGACGACCTGAGTAAAGACGAGCTTCATCTGGTCAAGGAGTTCGTCGATGCCGGCGCCAATGCCTACATCCGCCGCAAGATGCGCAAGACACCCTACAAGCTACAGAAATACGCCCTTGTCCTGACCTACGAAGACTTTGACACCAATCTTTGGCAGATGATAATGCCCGATGCCGTCCGCTTGGCCTTTGCCCCCTACATCGACGGAGCCATCGCCTTCAAGGAGAAACATCCCCGCAAGCTGACCCGGAAAGAGCGGTTTCTTCTCGACTGGCTGGAGTATGGCTCGGAAGAGTCGGAGAAATGAGTGAGCGGTAAACCATTAACCATTGACCACTAACCATTGACCATAAATATCTGATCATTAACTAACATTTTCCGGTTTTTGAACACTTCGATAGGAAGGCCTCGAAAGGGGCTTTCCCTGAACGGTATGTGTCAAAATTAGACGTTTACAGGAAGGTGTCCTAAATTGAACGATTACTTACCTTTGGACTCTCACTGATTTCTTTATTATCATAAATTTATTTGCCATAATGTTAGAAATAACTTTTATTGTTCAGGCGCGGCTTGGTTCCACCCGTTTGCCTGGAAAAATACTGTTGCCTTTTTTTGAAGGGAAATCAATATTGTCTTTATTGATAGATAAACTCAAACTATTTGAAGGGGCAAGAATCGTATTAGCGACGTCCACTAATCCTGTTAATGATTTATTGGAAACAATAGCTCATAAGAATAGTATTGACTGTTTTAGGGGATCGGAAAACGATGTTTTACAGCGCTTTATTGATGCAGCTAAATATTATGATGCACGAAAGATAATCCGAATATGTTCGGATAATCCTTTTTTAGAAGTGGATTCAATAAATCATTTAATAGATTTTGCAACAAATAATCCCCAATACGATTATGTCAGTTTCAATGTAGACGGAATTCCTTCAATTAAAACTCATTACGGTTTTTGGACAGAATATGTAACACTTGATGCTCTCGAAAAGGTCAAGTTTCTAACAGAAGCTCCCTTATATCATGAGCATGTTACGAATTTTGTATATACGCATCCGGAATATTTCAATTTTCATTTGTTAGATACGCCTCCTGTATTGTTGACCCACGAAAAAATACGATTAACCATTGATACAGAAACGGATTTCAAGAACGCACAGGCGATATATAGAGATTTAACTCAAACCACGCCTTATCCTACGATAGAGCAGATCATTCACTATTTGGATAATCATCCATTATATTATCAAACGATGGAACAAGAAATTTCTAAAAACTCAAAATGATGAAAGAGACTTATATTATTGGTGAAATAGGACAGAACCATAATGGTTCAGTTGATATAGCGAAATTAATTGTAGAATTGGTATCCCGCCCTATTAAAGAGGAAGACTTCGGGCTTGATTTGAAGCCAATGAACGCTGTGAAAATGACCAAAAGAGATTTGGCAGAAGAACTGACTACATCGCAGATGAACAGGATTTATGATTCGCCAAATTCTTTTGGACGTACATACGGTGAACATCGCGCTTTCTTGGAACTTTCTGATGAAGAGCATTTTGAGGTATATAAATATGCAAAATCTTTAGGATTGGATTTTGTAGAGACACTGTGCGCTGTCGGATGTCTTTCATTGCTTAAATTATTTACGCCCGATTATTTAAAAGTAGCCAGTAGAGATTTGACAAATCTTCCGCTGTTAGAACGTTTGTCCGAAACAAAAATCCCTATTATCTTATCTACCGGCATGGCTGGTAAGAAAGAGCTTGATGACGCATTGAATGTGATAACTCGTTACCACTCCAATATATCTATCCTTCATTGTGTATCCCAATATCCAACCCATCCTGATAATTTAAATCTTAAGACTATTTCTTATTTAAAGAAACATTACGGACAATATAAAATTGGTTTTTCGGATCATACCATTGGTATTTCTGCCCCGGTTGTAGCTGTAGGAATGGGTGCTGAAATTATAGAAAAGCATGTGACTATTGATCGTCGGATGAAAGGTTCTGATCAAGCAGGTTCATTAGGGCCTGATGGAGTGAATCGTATGATTCGAGATATTCGAATAACTGAACGCTGGTTAGGTACGGAAGATTTATATATTGACAAGAGTGTGGCAGGCTCTAAAGAAAAATTGGAGCGCTCCATTGCTTCTAAACGGGATTTGAAAGTCGGGGAGGTGATAACTATTGATGATTTACATATGTTGAGTCCCGGTGATGGGTATAAATGGCGTGATGTGGATAAAGTAATCGGCAAAACAGTAATTAAAGATATTCCTCGTAATGAAATTATTTATCCTAATAGTTTGAAATGATATACCCTAAATTAATATTGACAGATATAGATGGAGTTTGGACAGACGGTGGAATGTATTATGACCAGACAGGGAATGAATGGAAAAAATTTCATACATACGATTCTGCTGGCATCCTTTTGGCTCATAAACTTAATATTCCAGTTGGCATAATTACGGGAGAAGAAACTGAAATAGTTCGAAGACGTGCGAAAAAGTTGAAAGTTGATTACTTATACCAGGGAATTAAACGGAAAATTTATGTTGTGCAGCAATTAGCTGAGCTTTTACATATAAATAAAGAAGATATTGCTTACATAGGAGATGATATAAATGATGTCGAAGTCTTTAACTATGTAGGAATATGTGGAGTTCCGGCAAGTGCTCCACAATATATAAAACGCTTCTCTACGATTCAGCTCAAGAAAAATGGCGGTGAAGGCGTCTTTCGGGAATTTGTAGAAAAAATTTTGCTTGCCAATTGGACTGATGGGGATATCTTGAAATTATATACAGAAGAAGAATATAGGCAATAATATTGGGAATAGTTTAATATGAAATTCGATTTAGAATCAATATTTGACCGTTTATGGCCCTTGAATAGAAGTCTTACGGGAAATGGAAACCGTGAAACTTTAAAGATTTTGTCAGAGCTGATCCCTTTGAAGATATCAGAAGTACCGTGTGGAACTAAATGTTTTGACTGGACAATACCTCCAGAGTGGAATGTAAAAGAGGCTTGGATTAAGGATTCTTCCGGAAATAAAATCGTTGATTTTTGCAAAAACAATTTATGCTTATTAGGCTATTCAGAGCCTATACATAAAAAGATGCATATAGAAGAGTTAAGAAATCACATTTATACTTTGCCAGATCAACCAGAGGCTATTCCGTACAGAACTTCTTATTATCAAAAGAGATGGGGCTTTTGCATGTCATATCGGCAATATTCATCATTATCTAGTAATGAAGAATATGAAATATATATTGATGCATCATATAATCAAGGGGGAAGTATGACCGTTGCTGAAGCTGAAATTAAAGGAGGAAGCGACAAGACCATTTATATAACATCCTATATATGCCATCCATCCATGGCGAACAATGAACTTTCAGGGCCGTTGGTAATGTGTAGATTATATCATTTAATAAAAGATAATATACCTAACCCTCGCTATACTTATAAATTTTTGTTCATGCCAGAAACGATAGGAAGTATTTGGTATTTATCCACGCATAGAGATGAGATTATAGATAAATGTATTTCCGGCATTGTAGTAACCTGCATTGGTGATGATGCACCGTTCACTTTAAAAAAATCACGTATCGGGAATGGCATATTGGAAAAAAGCATAGAATATCTATTGCGTACCACATGCGATTCGTATAAGCTCTATGATTTTTTTCCCATGGGAAGTGATGAAAGACAATATTGTTCTCCTGGTTTTAATCTGCCATTTTGTTCACTCACTCGATCAATGTATGGGGAATACAGTGAATATCATACATCATTAGACAATAAAAGTTTTATATCTTTTGATGCGATGGAAAGGGCTGCGAAGCTTCTTATGAAGGCTATGCAGATTGTTGAATATAATAATGTTTATATAAACCTATTCCCATATTGCGAATTGCAGTTGGGTAAAAGAGGGCTTTATCCAACATTAAGTGCGCCTGATGCGAGAACTGCTATCGTGAATGCTTTTATGTGGATTTTAAATTATTCAGATGGCAATCATGATTTAATGTGGATATCAGATAAATCAGAAATTAATTTTTTTACGATAAAAGAGGCTGTTACAATTTTGTTGAATCACAAGATTCTTGCCATATATGAAAAAGCGTAAATTTATCAGTTTGTGTTTTAAGTTTAATGATTTTATATATACCGAACATTTTAAGGAACTGGAAGCCGTTCACAATCCGATATATAATGTTTTTAAGGCTCTTTACATATTGGCTAAAGGATGTATAAGGGATTTGCTATATAATAGGTTTAAACTCCACTTATTCTCCTATTACTACAAACAATATGCAGGTAGGAATGTTTTCTTTTCTCCTACTCTTAATAACAGAAGAGCGGTAGAGCATATAGCGGAAGAGACGGAGAAAGCCTATCACATTATCGATATTCATGATTCGGAACAATTTCCAGTTTTTCAGGTCTATTTATATAGTTTCATATATGTATTTTCGATTATTAGGCAATATATAGTAATGGACTCAGGAATAAAAAAAACGATTGCAGGTAATATTCTGATTAACTACATTTTAACAACCGGCTATTTTATCGTTTTTTGTAGAATTTGTAAGAATGCTTCTATACAGTCTGTTATTTTATCCAATGACCATACATTTATTAATCGACCCTTAATTAAGTCAGCACAGATGTATCATGTGAAGAGTTTATATATCCAACATGCTTCTGTCGCGGATTATTATCCACAGCTATCATGTACTTATTCGGTATTGGATGGCTTGGATTCAATGGCGAAATATGCGTCTAACGGCAAGTCGCTTGACCATACAACCATATTATTGTTAGGAGCTTCGCGTTATGATGGCTTAGTATCTGGTCGGGAAAGAATAACCCACAACCAAAAAAAAATAGGAATTGGAATAAATGGCTTAGATGATTATGAAACAATTCAGGAAATATGTAAGAAGATATTGGCTGATTTACCTGGATATGAAATAATCATAAGGGCACATCCCAATTGGGCTAAATCAAAGGTCCAGATGCCTAATGTAACATGGACGTCAGCTCTGGATGAAGAGATTCGTGTATTTTTCAATAGAATTGATATCCTGATTTCGAATGACTCCTGTGTGCATTTTGATGCAATTAAATATGGAGTACCAACAGTCATGTACACTTTAAATAAAGACGGTTTTTCTGATCAGTATAGCTATGTAACATCTGGATTTGTTAAATATATCCCGGATTATATTACTTTGGTGTCATATTTAAAAAGTGGAGAATATTATATGCCTGCTATTGATTTGGTACGCAAATATGATAATTCATATAAAAGAGAATATGAAGGAAATACATCCTATATTATTGCTGAATTCATAAATTCTCATTTCGATTTAATGACTTTGAGGCAAAATTATAATCTGGAAAAAATAGAAACCGAAATAGGAACCTTTTATCAAATACCATAAATTAAAGGATTAGAGTTAATCAGGAATGATCAAGAAGCTCCTTTCGGATAGTGCAATTTACGGGCTTTCTCCTTATATACCCAAAATCGTCTCTATCTTTATATTGCCGTTACTGACAGCCCATCTGACCGAAGTAGATTATGGTATTGCGGGCACTATTGCCGCATACACAGCGGCTTTGGCTGCATTCTCAACATTAGGCTTCAGTGTAGTTTTGCAGGTTTCATTTTTTAAGTCGCGGTGTCAATATAAGGTTCTATGGAGAGAAATCTATGGTTTCTTGCAATTTTGGATGGTCATTTTTGCCGTCCTTCAAGGTGCTATCCTTTATTGGATTATACCGGTGGAGGCATTAGAGAACAGATGGAACATTATCCTGCTGACTAATTTCAACGGTGTATTTTTCGGTCCGTCTGCGTTATTGGGACCCTTGTATTATCAGTTGAATCAAAGTCCCATGCCGATAGCCCTCCGTAGTGTCCTTTCCGGTTTCATAACCTTGTTATCCAATTATATTCTCATCGTTATTTATGATTTGGGGTACATGGGTTGGTATGTAAGTTCCTTTGTCGGGACTTTTTTGGTCAACGCTTCCTATTGGTATGTTCTCAATTTCAAATTAGGATTGTCTCCAATTTACAGATTTAAAGTGCGTACGATAAGGAATAATCTGAAAGTGTCGTTACCGGTCATTCCGCATTATTATTCCATGTTCTTGATTAACACGTCTAATAGGTTGATAATGGACCGTTGCAGATTGGGAATGTCCGCAATAGGCGAGTTTAACATGGCCCAACAAATCACAACGTATATCGATTCCGGTGTCAGTGCTATAAATACGGCTATTGGCCCGATGTGTATGAATGCAATCAGGGATAATAATGAAAAAGAAGTCCGGCGTATCATTTATTCTTTTTCTTTATTAACCTTGTCCATAACTTTCTTATTTTCCCTATGGAGCAAGGAGATTTTTTCTATATTAATTAATAATGAGGTCCTAGCCAACACATATCCGTATGCGGCCATGTTGGTTATGGCTTTGAATTACAGGCCGATGTATGTGGCAGTATCCAATATCTTCTTTTATCATGAGAAAACACCGGCATTGCTTTACATTACATTTGTTGCCGGACTAATCGCATTGGTAGCCAATTTGATATTCATTCCGTTTTACGGAATATGGGCTGCTGTTATAGTCAATTATGTGGCATTCCTGTATATGGGTTATAGCGGATTTTTCTTTCCCTTATTTAAGAAAAAATCTCAGATTTCCTATCATCCTGCGGTGGCATTTAGCATGCAAATCGCATTGACCTTGCTATGCGTGTTCTTTCTTGATGCCGGATTTGCGACAAAAATATTAATAACCTCCATTTACGTTTTTGGGGCGTTACTCTTTTTTTTAAAGAAAATTCTACATAGAAATATATGAAACTGTTGACATTGTATTGGAAGTTCCGCCGAAGTTTTATAATCTACCGTTATACGCGTCGGTTAAGGCGAATGGCTCAGAAATGCGGGCAAGATTTATATGTGGGCGGTAAATCCTTTTTTTCAGGAAAAATCTACTTGGGTGACAACTGCAACTTCAATGGAATGTGTATTCAAGGGAATGGTACGGTGATAATAGGCAATAACTTCCATTCCGGTATAGAATGTATGATGGTCACGCAAAACCACGATTATGATACGGGAGGTTTTATTCCGTACGGTACCGGCTTCGATTATAAGACGATTGTCATCGAAGACAATGTATGGCTTGGCAATCGTGTGACAATCACCGGGAATGTACGTATCGGCGAAGGTGCTATCGTAGCGGCAGGTGCTGTCGTTTGTAAAGATGTGCCTCCTTTTGCAATTGTTGGAGGCAATCCGGCTAAAGTAATAAAGTATCGGGATATAGAACATTATCAGAAATTAAAAGAACAAGGTAAATTTCATTAAAATATGGACTCAATTAAAATCTGTGTAATAGGCCTTGGCTACGTAGGCTTGCCATTGGCCCGTCTTTTTTCAACCAAGTTTCAAACAATCGGTTTTGACATGAACCAAAGCCGCGTGGACGCTCTAAACGGAGGTCATGACGCGACATTGGAAGTGGATGATCGTTTGCTTCAAGAGGCAATCGAGAAAAACGGTTTCCGTTGTACAACCGACATAGAGGAGATACGGGAAGCCAATTTCTACGTGGTGGCCGTTCCCACTCCGGTGGACGAGAACAACCGTCCGGATTTGCGTCCTCTATGGGGAGCCAGTGAGACAGTTGGTAAAGTGATTTCCAAAGGTGATATCGTGGTTTATGAATCTACGGTATATCCCGGTGTAACAGAAGAAGAATGTTTACCTGTAGTAGAAAGGGTAAGCGGCTTGAAGTTCAATGAAGATTTTTATGCCGGTTATTCACCTGAACGTATCAACCCGGGAGACAAAGAACATACAGTAGAGAAAATCCGGAAAGTGACTTCTGGTTCTACGCCTGAGATTGCGGACATTGTGGATAGAGTTTATAACACGGTGCTGATTAATGGTACACACAAGGCACCTTCCATTAAGGTGGCGGAAGCATCCAAAATCATTGAAAACTCGCAGCGTGATGTAAACATCGCTTTCATGAACGAGTTGGCCAAGATATTCAATGCCATGGGTATCGATACTAACGACGTGATAGAGGCGGCTTCCTCCAAATGGAACTTTATCAAGCTGAAACCCGGTTTGGTTGGCGGGCACTGCATTTCAGTAGACCCGTATTACCTGATACAGAAAGCCCAAGTATATGGCGTATTGCCCCGTGTGATGTTTGCCGCACGTCGTTTGAACGACGGTATGGGAGAATACGTGGCCTACCAGGTCATCAAACTGATGAACAAGAAAGGTGTATTGGTAAAGGATGCCAATATACTATTACTGGGTGTCACTTTTAAAGAGAATTGTCCGGATGTCCGCAATACAAAAGTCGTAGACATCTATTCTACCTTGCGTGAGTATACAGATAACATCACGGTGTATGACCCCTGGGCGGACGCAGCACATGTAAAGCATGAATATGGTATTGACATTATGAATAGCGGTTTGGAAGGTCAAGCCGGGAAATATGATGCTGTCGTCTTGTGCGTGGCGCATAATGAATTTAAACACGTGGATATCCGTTCGTTCTTGCGAAATGAGAATGGAGTGGTATATGATGTGAAAGGAATTTTGGATAGAGAGGTGATTGATGGAAGGCTGTAAAGTATGAAAATCCTTTATGTAACTCATTATTCAGGTTTTCTTGGAGCCAATAGATCTTTGTTGCAAGTTATAAAATTATTAAAGAAGTATGGCGTTATGCCACTTGTTGTAGTTCCCTCTGAAGGGGAATTTACTCAATATTTGAAAGATGAGGATATCCCATATATTATAATGCCAATTTATTATTGTTTATATGTGAATAACTCAAGCCGGATTAAGAATTTGTATTATAGGCTTAAAGGATGTATTGGTGAGTTCCTGAATGTAATCATATCATGTTATTATTGTTTTTCCGTTTTAAAAAAAGAAAAAATAGATATCGTTCATTCAAATAGTAGTGCAACAAATATTGGCGCATATATAGCTTTGTTCTTACATGTAAAACATGTATGGCATGTTAGAGAGTTTCTAAGGCTGCATTATAATCTTTGTTTCCCATGGAGTATTTACTTGCAGAGAGCCATTATGAGGAATATGGCAGATGTAATTATACCAATATCAAAATCTGTGAAGCAATATTTGTCTAAATTCATAGATGAAAGTAGACTAACCCTCATTTATAACGGAGTGGAATATAAACCTATGAAACATACAACTATTAAAACCCCAATTAATATTGTAATGGTAGGACTTATCCATCCGTCTAAAAGGCAATTTGTAGTTGTCCAAGCTTTGAAAAAATTGATAAATAGAGGTTATTCTTGTATCCATTTGTATATTGTTGGAAATATAGATCCTATATATGAGGCTTATTATGAAATGATGAATAAATATATAAAAGATGAAGGTTTAGAGAGTTATGTGTCATTTACTGGATATATAAAAAATGTAACAGAAATTTTGTCTCAAATGCATATAGGAATATTAGCATCCGAAAATGAAGCTTTTGGACGTGTAACAGTAGAATATATGTTAAGCGGCTTAATTCCAATTGTTGCAAATTCCGGTGGCAGTGTTGAAATTGTAACCAATGGAGTTGACGGATATATTTTTAATGATGAAGAAAGTTTAGTAAACATCCTTGAAACTATTGTTACAAATGAAGCAAACCGGGAAGAAGTTTCTATGAATGCCTATAAAACTGCTATCAAACGCTTTTCGGGTGAGGAAAATGCGCTAAATATCTATAATTGTTATAAGAAAGTTCTTCAATCATAAGTATATAATGGAAGGATTACATAATGGAGGAAGCCGTTTTAAAATATGGAATAATATATCTTGTTTCATTATTATGCTTATATATTTGTTTTAAGCGCTTTTTGTATTCAATAATAGATCCTTTAGTACAAATTTTACTATTATTTGCATCATTGATAGCGTTTGCCTCAGATCATCCCTTAGTATTCTATATTGTATTTTGCATTATAGCTTTTTGGGTAGGAATGTACATGGTTTTCCCTAAAAGTAAAATCGAGAGAAATTTCTCTAATATTCAAATTACTAATGTATTGAACTTAAAATTATATACTTATTTCTTAGTATTTTTGTATGTAGGTTCTATTTTATATGTATTTGCAAAGTCTGGAATACCACTATTCTCAGATAATCCAACGGAAGCGAAAATCTCTACATTTGAAGGAATGGGCATTTTGAGAAGAATTTCTTTTATTGGTACTATTATACCAATAAATTTGATCATTCTCATGATTATCTCTAAGAAAAAGAGATTGTTTATTTTTTTATTGGCATTGTTTTGTATTTTAAAAATTTTTCAAGGATCGAAATCCAGCTTGATAGGCGTTATTTTACCCCTATACTATTTATTTACACAAAAGAACCTAATGTCTTTAAATTCATTTAAGATTAGAAATAGAAAAACATTATACTTCCTATTGGGAGGGATTATTCTTGGGGTTTTGGGGTATATAGTCAGTAAAGAGGCGGTGCTTGAAGGTAGCACTTTTATTTATTCATTAGGATTCCGATTAATGGAATTCGGTGATATAGCACTATATTATAAGGATGATTCAGTTCAAGAATATTTTCAAAATTATAGTGCATTAGATTATATAGGGGATGAATTGAATGGAATATTGGGTATGTTACGTATTGTTCCATATAAATATCCATTGGGATTTCTTATGGTAGAACAATTTAATGCTTATACACCAGATGTAGTTGTTGGCCCCAATGGCATATTTTTAATAAAAGGGCATATCTATTTCGGATATTTAGGAGGAATTGTATACAGCATGTTATGTGGTTATATTTTTGCGAGAATACGTAAGTATTATTTTTCCATGGAGATTAAAGATATTTTTTGGTATGCATTAATGACTACAGTCTTTTTTTCTTTGGCTGGATTTCTTAGAGAATCCGGACAGTTTTATTCTTTATTGTTTGATATTGCATTTTTTACTTTCCCAATTTTATTCATATCTCAATGTTTAAGCAAGTTCTATGGTAGAAATGTTAGAATCCGAAGATGTATTTGATATAACAGTTATAACAGTTGTATATAATTGTGTGAATGAAATAAGTGCTACGATTGAAAGTATTATTCCTTTATTAGATGATAAACACGAATTGTTAGTAATAGACGGAGGCAGCACTGACGGTACACTAAAATTATTACATTCATATTCTCATCCTTCTTATTCTATTATTTCTGAACATGATGATGGAATATACGATGCCATGAACAAAGGGGCTATTCGGGCTAGAGGTAAATGGATTACATATATTAATAGCGGTGATTTATTGCTTGGATTTCCTACTAGATTAAATCCTTTATATGATGTAATCTGTAACGCTGTAAAGACAGAAGACGGAATTATATATCCACAATTAAATTGGAAATTGCGTTTATATAATACAATACCACATCAAGGTGTCTATTATAAAAAAAGCTCCTTCAAGGCCTTTGACACGCAGTTTAAAATCTTCGCAGATTATAAATATAATTTGTATATTTATAGGGACAAAGTGAAAACATTGGTTACAAAAGAAATAGTTGCTTTTCATTCATTGTCTGGAATTTCAAATTCATCCATTGCTCGATGCGAGTTGATAAAATTATTACGAGATGAATCCGGTTTTTATTGGTATCTGTTTTCTATGATCAGATTTCGAGTTTTAGGATTGAAAAAACGGCTAAAAAATAATCTATGTGCGCAATAAAAATTTTAATAGTTCTTTACAAGAAAACAATTAGAGAGTCAGAGAGTTGCTCCTCTTTAATAAAACTTAGTGAGTATTGTAGAAATTGTATAACAGATTTGTACGTATGGAATAATTCTCCATTTTTTATACCAGAAGAAGAGAAGATATTATTAAATAAATGCTTTTTAAATAGTCATGTGAACTATTTTGAAGATAAAAAAAATCACCCGTTATCAACTGTTTACAATAAAATAATATCTCTGAATGATTCAAATGGAGGTTTACTTATATTAGATCATGATTCGACTTTTGGCGACTCATATATAGAAGAATTGTTGTTCTCTTTTGAAAAATTTCCAGACATAAATCTATTTCTACCCCAAATAACCTATAATGGTGTATTAGTGAGTCCTGCTAAACAATACTATTTTTATGGCAAATGTATAAAAAAGATTTTACCAGGTGTTGTATCTACTCGTTTTTTAACTGCAATTAATAGTGGAATGTTTATTAGATGCAAATATCTGAAAGAACAGTTTCAAGGTTATAATGAGAAGATTAAATTCTATGGGACGGATAATGATTTTATGTATAAATATTCTAAGCAAAATAAATTTGCCTATATCTTAAATTCTTCTTTAAATCACACACTTAATTATTATGAAGACATTACTGTAGAATCTAAAGTGCGTCGGTATAAAGATGTTAAAAACGGAATATTAGTACAGATGGAGAGTATTAATAAGATGTTAGTTGTCTTGGCACGTGCCTATCTATTTATTTACGAATGTAAAATGAATGTTAAATTCAAGACATTGTCGTTTTTTATTTAATGCTTTGCTAGCGTCCAAAAATGACGTTTTGCCTCCAATCATAAAAAGTCCAATCTTCGATGCTGTAATTAAAAACCTAAGAAGTTTTTGTGTTTCGATATAATTTTTAGATCGTATGAAAAATAAAATAGCATTGATCACCGGTATCACCGGTCAAGACGGCTCATTCTTAGCCGAATTTTTATTGGAAAAAGGATATGACGTGCATGGCACCATCCGCCGCTCGTCAGTGGATTATCGTGAACGCATCGCGCATTTGGAAGGAAAGCCGAACTTCCACCTGCACTATGCGGACCTGACGGACTCGATGAGTATCCTACAGGTGGTGAGCAAGGTGCGTCCTACGGAGGTCTATAACCTGGCGGCACAGAGCCACGTGCAGGTGAGCTTCGACTCACCGGAGTTCACAGCGAACGTGGACGCTACGGGCGTGCTGCGTGTGCTGGAGGCTGTGCGCCTCTGCGGACTGACGGAGACTTGCCGCATCTACCAGGCTTCGACCTCGGAGCTGTACGGAAAGGTGGAGGAGGTGCCGCAGAACGAGAAGACACCGTTCCACCCCTACAGTCCTTATGCCGTGGCGAAGCTGTACGGCTACTGGATTGTGAAGGAGTATCGCGAGGCGTACAACATGTACTGCTGCTCGGGCATCCTGTTCAACCACGAGAGTGAGCGACGGGGAGAGACGTTCGTGACGCGCAAGATCACACTGGCGGCGGCACGCATCGCCCAGGGGAAGCAGGAAAAACTGTATCTGGGTAACCTGGACTCGCTGCGCGACTGGGGCTATGCGAAGGATTACGTGGAGTGCATGTGGCTGATCCTGCAACAGGAGAAACCGGAGGACTTCGTGATTGCAACGGGTGTGCAGCACTCGGTGCGGGAATTCTGCTACTTAGCCTTCAAGCATGCGGGCATCGAACTGGAGTTCAAGGGCGAGGGCATCGACGAGAAAGGCTACGACAAGGCCACGAGCAAGTGTCTGGTGGAGGTAAGCGAGGACTTCTACCGTCCGACGGACGTGGTGAACCTGTGGGGTGACCCGACGAAGGCGAAGGAGAAGCTGGGCTGGAACCCGCAGACGACATCGTTCGAGGAGCTGGTGCGCATCATGGTGGCGCACGACATGCAGAAGGTGGCGGCGGAGCACGTGGCGAGCGTGATGCGGACGAATCTGGCGGAGTACCTTGAAAAGGGAATCGTGAAATAAGTTCAGATTTTAGATTTATGAGTCTTATTAAATGAAGAATTTCACTGTCCTGTCATCCTGAACGTAAGTGAAGGATCTCCCACACACTTTTGCAACCGGGAGATGCTTCACTCTGTTCAGCATGACACATACCGACAACACAAAATTCTTCATTCTTCATTTAACAAAATTCTCAATTATCCATTCTCAATTATCAATTAAACAAGTGGACAAGACAGCAAAAATATATGTGGCCGGGCACCGGGGACTGGTTGGCTCGGCCATCTGGAACAACCTGCAACAGCGGGGATATACCAATCTGGTGGGGCGTACCCACAGCGAACTGAACCTGCTGGACGGGCAGGCGGTAAAGGATTTCTTTGACAAGGAACAGCCGGAGGCGGTGGTGCTGGCGGCTGCCCACGTGGGCGGCATCATGGCCAACCTGCAATATCGGGCGGACTTTATCTATCAGAACTTGCAGATACAGCAGAACGTCATCGGGGAGAGTTTCCGTCACGGGGTGAAGAAGCTGCTCTTCTTAGGAAGCACGTGCATCTATCCGAGGGAGGCTCCGCAGCCGATGAAGGAGGAGTGTCTGCTGACGTCTCCGCTGGAATATACGAACGAGCCGTATGCCATCGCCAAGATAGCGGGGCTGAAGATGTGCGAAAGTTTCAACCTGCAATATGGCACGAACTACATTGCCGTGATGCCGACCAACCTGTACGGGCCGAATGACAATTTCCACCTGGAGAACAGCCATGTGCTGCCTGCCATGATCCGGAAAATTCATCTGGCGAAATGCCTGAATGAGGGCGACTGGGAGGCGGTGAGAAAGGACATCGACCTGCGTCCGGTAGAAGGCGTGAACGGCAGCAACAAGGAAGCGGAGATTCTGGAGAAGCTGGTCAAGTTCGGCATTACGCCGGAGGCGGTGACGCTCTGGGGGACGGGCAAACCGATGAGGGAGTTCCTGTGGAGCGAGGAGATGGCGGACGCCAGTGTGCACGTGTTGCTGAACGTGGACTTCAAGGACACGTACCGCGAGGGAGAGAAGGAAATACGAAACTGCCACATCAACGTGGGTACGGGCAAGGAGATCAGTATCCATGACGTGGCAGCGCTCATCCAGAAGGAAATCGGCTTCAAGGGCGAGATACGCTGGGACGCTTCAAAATCGGACGGCACGATGAAGAAGCTGACGGACGTGACGAAGCTGCACGACCTGGGCTGGCACCACAAAGTGGAGATAGACGAGGGTGTGCACAGACTGTATGAGTGGTATCTGAAAGGGATTTGCATCAATCATCAGTAAATGTCCCCAAATGACGTTTACTTCCAATTATAAGGTCCGACCTTTAATAAAAATTTATAGCAGTAGTGATTTTGAGCATTTGTTCATGTGCTACAAGACGGAAGGTTTTCCTGAAGGCGAATCTATCTTAGCCTTCTTTTGAAAAACAAAGTGTAAGCACTCAATAGCGTTTTAGGCAGAAAAGTAATCGGGTATTACCTTTGCACTGCAAACCTTAAATTAAGAGTTTATGGCAAGTAGTGAAGATT
>CALUFR010000160.1 GCA_944319875.1 uncultured Bacteroides sp. | reverse complement strand
TCTTCACAATAGGTGCAGTAGTCTTCGCTCTAAGCAAGCAAATATATTTTCAACAAACATTGATTTATTTGTAGAAAGTGCTGCCGAGACTACTGGCGTTGAATTCAATGACGGTTTTATCGGAAGTACAAAACAAATCCGACCTTGATGGTCTTCATCTTTTCATATCAAGATAGCGGTAAAAAAAGGTACTTAGAGTTATTTGGAGAGAACAATTCAAATCTTTTGATAATTACCCCTTTAGAATTTAATAAAGCTAATGAATTAAAAATCAAAGAGTTTGATTTTCAGTCAATCAATAGCGTCTTCAACAGTGTATCATCTAAAATTCCTTTTCATTTTAAATATGACAAATAATAAAGATATAATCACAAATCAATCTATTTTTCATATCGGAATCGTTCTTTCTGTATCTGGACGTGAAGTTAAAGTCAAGGTAGACAAACAGAAGAATCTTCCCCACATTATATTCAACGGGACATTAATAAAGAATATTTCCGCTGGTGGTTATTTGAAAATAATAAATGGTTTCAATACCCTTATAGCAAAGATAGACGGTGAGTTTATCACAACAGACGACAAACTGCCCAATAACAACTACAATGCCGCTGAGGATAGGATTTATCGAGTGCTTGTTTGCAGTTTAATAGGTTATCTTACACCTGGAAAATTCGTCAGGGGTGTAAAGTCTTTACCCCTCATTGACAATGAGTGCTTTATTCTATCTAATGAGGAATTCCGCCAAATTCATTCTTTTGTTGAAAAGTCAAGTGATAAGACTATCGAAATTGGCACATTAGCTACCGACGATTATACTCCAATCTCTTTAGGTGTGCAGAAACTGTTCTCAAGCCATATCGGAATTTTTGGCAATACAGGTAGCGGAAAATCTTATACTCTTGCAAAATTGTATAGACAACTGTTTGTTGAGTACAAAGACTCTAAATCATTTAAGGAATACTCAAAATTTCTTTTTATTGATTTTAATGGAGAGTACTCCGGTCCGGATGCTATAGTGTCTGATAAACAAGTTTATAATCTTTCAACGCGAGTGGCAAAGGATAAGATTCCTTTTCCTAAAAAGGCTCTTCTTGAACTTGATACATTGTGTATTTTCGCTAGCGCTACTGAAAAAACGCAACGTCCTTTTATTAGCCGTTGTCTTGAATATCACGAGTACATCAAAAATGAGAATCACTTCAAGAACATCTTAAAGAAACTTATTGCAGAAATTCTATTGATGTCTGACAAGCAGAGGGCCGAATTATTACTAGACTATGTTGAACAGATTGTGCCAAGTCGTTCATCTTTGGACGGAGAGATACTTAACCTCCATTCCGGGTTAACATTCCACAATGGTAAAAACTACTATTATCTGAATGGAGATACATCAAAGAGTATTCAGTCCGCTCCAGAATTAGTTCACGACACTTTGTACTACAAACAGGCAGAAGAATACTCACAACCGACAGAATTTATTAAATACTTTATACATATAATGTATTTACGACTCATTAGAGATGTCTTGGACAACCGTGCAATGAATGAGCACATTGCGCCAGCAATAAATAAGTTAAAGAGTATGGTTAAAGATATTGGCAATTTGATTGATTTCAACGATGATGATTTTTGGAAAAAGAATAACATTGTTGTCGTAAATCTTGATAGTGTCAATCAAGATTCAAAGAAAATGATACCTCTATTGCTATGCAATCATCTATATAAGGAGCATAAGCATCAAAAGGGAAAAGACCTAACTTACCTCAATATTATTATTGATGAAGCCCATAATATTCTATCATATCAATCCAATCGCGAAAGTGACACTTGGAAGGATTATCGACTTGAGGTTTTTGAAGAAATAATCAAAGAGGGACGTAAATTTGGCGTCTTTATGACAATCGCAAGCCAACGTCCCTCAGACATTTCTTCAACAATCGTATCTCAGCTGCATAACTATTTCATTCATAGACTTGTTAATGATGAAGACATTAATAAAGTAGGACAAACAATATCTTTCCTTGACAGGGTATCAAAAGAGTCATTGCCAATTCTCTCCACAGGGGTATGCGTTATAGCTGGACAATTGGTACAAATGCCGATAGTTGTACAAATTTCAAAAATTGAGGATAAGTACAAACCCAACAACGAAACAATAGATATAGTATCAAAATGGACATAATTATTGCGTTAAAGACATATCATTATGAACGAAGAATTTGCAGATGTACAATACGCTCAAATCAGAGAGTACAAGTATGTTCAATGGTTCAATGAGGTACAATACAATGGAAAAACACTGTCAGAATCAGAACGTAAAGAATTTATTTCTGTAGATGACACCATAGCACAATACTCCGAGGGACTTCCGTTGATGATAAGTATTCTGGAAGACACAAAAGAACAACATGATGAATATCACGAAATAGACCGAACCGTTGTCCCTGTCTATTTATTTGTCGTTATAACAATGATTGACAGTATGGTATCCGGAAAATACTTCATTCTTGCTGACCGCGACTATGATCGGAGGTTTATGCGTGGAAAATTGTTTGTAATCCTCAATGAAGGCTTCAAAAAACTCTATGGCTTTAATATGATGTCCCATAAGAAATCAGAATGGGAAAGACTCCATCTCATAATGAAGCACTTCCCAGAAGTAATCAATCGCCAGTATCAAGAATTGACATCTCTCCTTGAAAAACAATCCCAAACTTCTTCTTGTGGAAAGATGAACGTAATTATGAGACCCATCTTGACACAGAAAAATTATATAAATCAAGACAAGAAGAGATTATTGAAAGCAAAGTAATGATGGATTCCATGAAACTTTTTAATACATTGCTAGCTGTAAGTCATTTCCTGAGTAATGTTCACGCCTGCATTTTCAACTTCCTTGTTGGAAAATATCGAAGAGGTGAATTATCGGAATGACAATAATGTAATATCGAATATGTGACTACTTATTGTACACTTTCAGGTAGTGTTTCAAAAAGTGTGTCCGGGGTAAGCCTTCAGACCTCTTAGTTTTGCAAAAATATCCATTTATCCGTTACCTCATAGGCAGGCGCGCCTGCCTATGGGCATTTTTTTCATCCGGGAACAGGTCCTTGTCAAGGTCGATTCTGGGCACCTGCCTCAGGTAAGACTTCTTGTCCATGGCCGTCTTTCCCATGAGCAGGATGACAGACTCCTCGTTGGGCATTGCGCCGCGCATCCTCGTGACCCTCCGGAAGTCCCTCTGCAGCCGCTCTATCCAGTTCGTGGTGTATATCATCGACTGGATGCGGTGGTCGTGGTTCAGGTATGTGAAATACGCCTTGTAGGAGGCATCCTCCTATCGGACAATTATGATCTACTTCATCTCCTTTAATTTACGCGAAACGAATATTTTGTATTCATCCAAACAATCATCTTTTTTATAAACGATAACATCCGGCATTTTGTTAGCGATTGAAATCTTTGGCAATCTTAAACATTCTGAATTGCGCCAATAATGTATCCACTCATTGATAAGATATATGCTTTTATTTGGCAGAGTTCTGTTGATAATGTTTACCAATAATTCACCCTCTGATGCAAAATACGACGTTAGCATCTTTTCCGCATCTAATACAT
>CALUFR010000159.1 GCA_944319875.1 uncultured Bacteroides sp. | reverse complement strand
GAAATTGGGCGATTAACAGTTTTTTTGCACAAATAATTTCGCTTGTTAAAGAATTATGCTTTTCTTTGTGACTGAATTGGATGAATATAATAATCTATTAAAAATACACACAAATGAAAGGCTTATTAAAAAATTTGGGATTGATATTAATCCTGGTGGGAGCAATCATTCTGTTGGCATGCTCCTTCACTGGCAATGTTAACAACAACTCTATCTTGGGTGGCTCGGTGGCTCTTGTTGTCGTCGGTCTGATTACCTACATCGCGATCAACAAGAAAATTGCCGATTAATTCAAAATCAGGAAGTAAAATATAAAAGGACGGTTGCCTCTGCGATCGTCCTTTTATATTTTTCATTAACCGGCCGTCTATTCCAAGGAACAAACGACCGTTTTATTACACTCAAATCAATTCTCCGGCTCAGGAGTAATCAACTTATATCCTTTGCCGTGGATGTTGATGATTTCAATCGAGTCATCCTCCTTCAGATGCTTGCGCAGCTTCGTGATGTACACATCCATACTACGAGCATTAAAATAGTTGTCGTCAATCCAAATGGTCTTCAGGGCAAAATCACGCTGAAGGATTTCATTGGCATGCGCACAGAGCAATCCCAAGAGTTCCGACTCCTTAGTCGTAAGCTTAGTCTGCTTCTCCGGCGTAGACAAGATCTGCTTCTGCGTATCGAAAGTAAACTTTCCGATCTTATAGATATTGCTTTCCTTGTTTTTCTTGCCACGCACCCGACGCAGAATGGCTTCAATTCTGAACGTCAGTTCCTCCATACTGAAGGGTTTGGTGATATAATCATCGGCTCCAATCTTGAAACCTTCCAGAATATCGTCCTTCAGAGTCTTGGCCGTCAAGAAGATGATGGGAATTTCAGCATTGGCCGCACGTACTTCCTGCGCCAACGTAAAGCCATCCTTCTTCGGCATCATAACATCAAACACACACAAATCATACTTAGTCTTCAGAAAAGCCTTATAGCCGGCCTCGCCATCAGGAAACAGATCCGCAGCATACCCTTTGGCCTGTAAGTATTCCCGCAGCAGCATGCCCAGATTTTCATCATCCTCACACAATAAGATTCGTAATTTTTCGTCCATATCAATCAGTTTTTAATAAAGGTAATGCGATAATAAATTTAGTCCCTACATTCAGTTCACTCTCGGCACGGATGGTACCTTTGTGGTCAGCAATAATTTTCTTCACATACGCCAGTCCCAGTCCGAAGCCCTTTACATCGTGCAGATTACCCGTATGCACGCGATAGAACTTCTCAAATATCTTTTTTAAATTCTCTTTCTTGATACCAATACCGTTATCCTGCACCGAAATCATCAACTTCCCGGATTCGTTCCATGTCTTCACCAACAGATGCAGATCCACATCGGGGCGCTTGTACTTCACGGCGTTGTCCATCAGATTAAATATCACATTCGTAATGTGCATTTCGTCAACAAACACATGTGCCTCCGTAGCCTCAAGCTCCGTATCAATCTTACCGTTGTAGCGCTCCACTTTCAACGCAAAGGTATGGACAACCCCCTTTATCAATTCATTGGCGTCTACATCCTTCGGCTTCAAAGTAGCTTTCTGCCTGTCGAACATAGACATCTGCAAGACCTTCTCTACCTGGAACCTCAAACGCTTCGTCTCATCATTAATCACACCCGATATGTGTTGGAACATAGCCGGAGACTTGCCGACGGCAGGGTCGTTCAACATTTGCGCTGCCAGCGAAATCGTAGAAATCGGCGTTTTGAACTCATGCGTCATGTTATTGATGAAATCATTTTTCATCTCCGTCAGCTTCTTCTGCCGGAACACGATATAAATCGTGAATATGAACGTAATGAGCAACACAAAGGTGAATATCATCGAAGGTATCATAAAGCTGACCGAGTCGAAGATATAATCTCTTTTTCCCGGAAAATGTACTTTCACAATGCTCATTCGCGCCGGCGGATCATTCAAGAACAAAGGTTGCGCATAGGAACTTTCGCTTCCTTCATCACTATAGTCCGAGCAGCGGTAGACTTCCCGTCCGTCACAATCTATCACCTTGAAATGATAGTCAAAATCTCCTATTCCGTTGTCAATTAAGCCCGACTTGATATATTGGTCCAAATTTTTAAAATTAACTCTCTCCTCAATTGGCTTGTCGCTGGCATGATAAATCATGTTGAATACGACATCGTCCACCAAAGCCCGTTGGTACAAATAACGGTTCTTAATCATATCGGCCAATGAACGAGAAGTCTGGGGAATGGTTTTCGCTCCATGCTTACGCGAAATCATAGCTCTCGGTAGTTCAGACGGCTTATTAGGAAACGTTTTCAGTTCAAACTCAACCGAAGAACGGATTCTCCCATCGGGAGAAGTCATCATGAAACGGCGAGTCTGCATGACTCCGTTTCCGTTCGCCCCCTGTGCCTGTTCCCAAGCCTTCTTCTCCGCCTCCGAAATATCTTCCCGCAGCCAGCGGGCTACTTCTGCCGACTCGACATCCTTGGATGCAGCCATCAGGGCACGTTTCACAGATTCATCAAACTGTTCATTGCGCATCTTTACCATTTCTTCAATATAGCTGATCTGCAGATACAGCAAACTGAGAAACGAAAACCCCATAACAATACCTAATATCCAAATCGTAGACTTTTTCATAGCCACAAAATTAACAGTCCCTAATTAACATTCCTAACCAATTAACCTGTTTTAACCTACGGGCAAAAACAGATTAACTTATCGACGCTATTTAGATCCTATTATCAACATTATAACAAGGCGACACATTTTCTTGTTCGCAAAATTAATAAAAAATTAATAATACTACACTATGGAAAGATGTTTATTACCGGAAAATAATAAGAAAGCCGCCATTCTTTCGTTAAAAAAGAACGACGGCTTTAACAATTATAAAAACAGATGAAATGAAGCAGCTATTAATCCTCTACCTGTTTGGACTCAAATTCCTTGATCAGCTTCTCCTGGACATCACTCGGAACAAGCTCGTAACTTGCAAACTTCATGATGAACGACGCACGACCGCCGGTCAAAGAGCTCAACGCTGTAGAATAAGAAGACAGTTCCTTTAAAGGTACCTTTGCAATCAATTTCTCGTAACCGGCTTCGCTACTCATACCCATAATCATAGCGCGCCGGCCCTGCAGATCACTCATCACGTCACCCATCTTGTCAGACGGCACGAATACCTCCACATCATAAATAGGTTCCAGGATCTTCGGACCGGCATTCTTAAAGGCTTCACTGAAAGCATTGCGTCCGGCCAACATAAAGGAGATTTCATTAGAGTCTACCGGATGCATCTTACCATCGTAAACAATGACACGTACGTCACGGGCATATGAACCGGTAAGCGGTCCCTGCTCCATGCGAGACATGACACCTTTCAGAATAGCCGGCATGAAACGGGCGTCAATGGCTCCACCGACCACGCAGTTGACAAACACCAGCTTACCGCCCCATTCCAAAGGTATCTCTTCCGTGCCCTTTACGTTCATCTTGAACTCCTGACCGTTGAACTTATAAGTATCGGGAGCGGGCATGCCTTCATAATAAGGTTCGACAATCAGATGAACTTCACCGAATTGTCCGGCACCACCCGATTGTTTCTTATGACGATAGTCCGCACGGGCAGCTTTCGTAATGGTTTCACGATAAGGAATACGCGGCTCTTCAAATTTCACTTGAAGTTTTTCATTGTTTTCCAAACGCCATTTCAACGTACGCAGATGGAATTCTCCCTGGCCGTGCACAATTGTCTGGCGCAATTCTTTCGACTGGTCGATAATCCATGTCGGATCTTCCTCGTGCATACGGTTCAGAATGGCCATCATCTTTTCAGTATCCGCCTCGTTGACCGGCTTGATGGCACGTGAATACTTGGAATTCGGATATTTGATGAAATTGAAACGATTTTCAGCGCCCTTGCCATTTAACGTGTTGCCGGTATGCACATCTTTCAGCTTCACCGTACAACCGATATCACCGGCCACCATTTCTTCCACCTTAATACGATTGGCACCCGCACAAGCATATATCTGAGCAATACGTTCTTTAGAACCACGATCGGCATTAGAGAAATCATCACCTTCGTGCACCTTACCACTCATGACCTTGAAATATTGCACGTCACCGATATGCGGTTCGACAGCAGTTTTGAAGAAATAGAGGGAAGCGGGTCCTTCCGCATCAGGCTTCACAACCTCACCACGCGTATTATGCACAGGAGGCATTTCGTCTACAAAAGGCACCACGTTACCCAAGAATTCCATCAGACGACGGACACCCATATCCTTGCCTGCACATACACAGAACACCGGGAACATACCACGCGAAGCCAGTCCCTTACGGATACCTTCACGCATTTCGTCTTCAGTCAGCGAGTCTTGTTCGAAGAACTTCTCCATCAGTCCCTCATCATGTTCGGCTGCGGCTTCAACCAAGGCTTTATGCCATTCGGTTGCTTTTTCCATCTCTTCAGCAGGAATTTCTTCAATGGTAGGCGCACCGCCTTCGGGTCCCCATGAATATTTCTTCATCAAAAGCACGTCAATCAAAGAATTAAAGTTGGGACCTGTGCTCAGCGGATATTGTACAGGAACGACCTTTGAGCCATAAATGGTCTTCAACTGTTCAAGCACCATATCATAGTCACATTTTTCATTATCCAGCTGATTTACCAGGAAAATAACAGGCTTGCCTAATTTCTCTGTATAACGAAAATGATTCTGCGTGCCCACTTCCGGACCATATTGTCCATTCAACAACAAGATAGCAGTATCGGTCACATTGAGCGCCGTCATGGCTGCCCCTACAAAGTCATCACTTCCCGGGCAGTCAATGATATTCAACTTCTTGCCGTTCCACTCCACATGGAAAACGGTGGAGAACACTGAATAACCATATTCCTGCTCCACCGGAAAGTAATCGCTGACTGTATTCTTGGCGGTAATTCTTCCGCGACGTTTTATTATACCACTCTCATAGAGCAGCGCTTCTGTGAGAGTGGTTTTACCCGAGCCATCATTGCCAAGAAGTGCAATGTTTTTGATTTCATTCGTCTGATATACTTTCATGATATCTTAAGATTTAAAGTGAATACTCAGCATACTTTCGCATGCCCTTTTTTTGTGAGGCGCAAATTAGAAATTAATTACAGAAAAAACAACGAACGTTCGAATGTTACTAAACTATGTTATGCAGCATACATACAAAAAGAGCCGGATATCTGATACGAATATCCGACTCTTCTGCTCTATTTAATAAGCTATAATCACCTGCTCATGGAGACATTATGCCATATAGGAGTCAGGATAAACGAGAATTCATAATTATCATAAGGTACCTGATACTGCGGTAATGGCAAAGCACCCCAGCTGTTTACACAGCCTAATCCCATCTGCACCTTGTCTATGCACAGATTAGTCAAATCGGCCTTCTCAACTTCCGGTGAATGACGCTGTATCTTGCTCGGGCCTTCATCCAATGATTCGATGGTGTAATGCAGGGCGGATGCGGAGAAAGGAGCGGAAGCTACCACCCGAAGCCCATTACCGGCGGCATTGAGCATCTTCCACCAACGGATGTCACTCTTCGTGCCGTTCTCTTGCGGACGAATGTAAGGATAGAACTGCTCATCCACGCTCTGACGGTAAATACCCAAATCAGTGCAATGGTTGCGGTCAATGTAGTTCTCTATCGGGCCACGACCATAATACTCCACAGTTTCAAACGTGCGGGGCATAGGCATCTGCATACCGAAACGGAACAGGTTGCTCACCTTGGCACTCTTGTCTGCAATCATCTGCTGCGTCACCTTCACAGCTCCTATATTATTTATGGTATAGGTCAGGCTCAGTTTAGCCGATACCTCAGGCATGTCATAGGAGGCTTCTACAATCACCTGTTCGTTCTCCACACGGCCTTTCAATTCATTCAACTTAATTTGCGGATTCTTCCATACCGCATACTTGTTCTGGAGGTTGGCTCCGAAATCATTGTCCGTAGGAGCACGCCAGAAGTTGGGCGTCAGCGCCTTGCCTTCTTTAATCATGTCCAGGCCACTGACCTCGTACTTGGTCATATAACCACTCTGCCGGTTGAACTCGACGCGGAAGTCCTCGCCAAGCACAATCAGGTAATTGGCTTCGTTTTCCTTCAGCATGGGAGGAACGACTTCCACGTTGACTGTCGTTACGTTCTTCAACTCCATGGAAGGAGCCGTGTAAGGCGTCAACACCAATTGGTCTTTGGCCACTACATGTCCAGCATTGAGCAAGCCTTCGTTGTGTTTCAACTTATAAACTACATTCAGCAAAGCTTCGCTTTTCTTGCAATAATGCCCCAATGCCAGCGTAAGCTTGCCCGTCTGCCGGGGAGCCACGTTAAGGTCGTCCACCCGTCCGGTAGCCATCACCTTACCAGCCTTCAGCACCTCCCACTCCATGTAATAAGCGGAGAGATCACGGAAGAAGTTCTCGTTGTACACGTCAAGAGTCACCTCGTCATTGGCACCCTTTTGAGCCAATGTCGTCCAAATATTCTGATAGAAATACCCAACCTCATACATGTGCGGATTGGGGACACGGTCAGGACTGATAAGTCCGTTGTCGCAGAAGTTGAAGTCACTGCCGTCGAAACGGTTGAAGTCACCTCCATAAGCATAAATCGTGGCACCATTCTTACCCGGCCAACGGATGGACTGGTCTACGAAGTCCCAGATGAAACCGCCTTGGTACTTAGGGTACTTACGTACCAAGTCCCAATATTCCTTGAAGCCGCCCTCTGAGTTACCCATGGCATGGGCATACTCACATTGGATGAGGGGCTTCGTCTTGGAGTCGTCCTTGGCGTAATTTTCACACCCGTCATACCCCAAATACATAGGACAATAGATGTCTGTCTTGCCTTCATACCCGGCACGCTCGTATTGCACGGGCCGGCTGGGATCTTCCGCCTTCACCCAGTCGTATGCGTCCTCAAAGTTCTTGCCATAGCCGGCCTCGTTGCCCAACGACCAGAAAATAATGCTGGGATGGTTGAAGTTACGCTGCACATTACGTTCGTTACGCTCCAGGTGAGCCTTGTGATAATCGGCACGCTTGGCCAATGTCTTTTCATCATAGCCCATTCCGTGGGATTCAATGTTGGCCTCAGCTACCATGTAAATGCCATACTTGTCACACAATTCGTAGAAGAAATTATCATCCGGATAATGGCAGGTGCGCACGGCGTTCAGGTTGAATTGCTTCATGATTTGGATGTCCTGTATCATGCGTTCTTCCGACACGTAAGAACCGCCGTCGGGATCCATCTCATGACGGTTGGCACCTTTGAAAAGCACAGGCTTGCCATTGACGAGGACTTGGGCGTCCTTTATCTCAATCTTGCGGAAGCCCACTTTCACGGGAATTATTTCCGCGGGAGCACCGTCCAGTTGCGCATATAGCGTGTAAAGGTACGGAGTCTCAGCGGTCCACTTATTGGGATTGGTTATATTCATGGTCACGGCTTCGCCACGGGTAGCCGCAGAAGCCACCTCGTTACCCTTCACGTCTTTCAACTTCAAGGCTACACGACCGCTTCCTTTCAATTTCACTTGCACGGTCAATGTAGCGTTCTTATACTCCGCGTCCAGGTCGGGAGTAACACGGATGTCCTCTATGCGTTTCTTCTCACGGGCGTAGAGATAGCAATCGCGTGATACGCCACTGTGACGGAAGAAATCCTGATCCTCCAGGTAGGAACCGTCACACCAACGGAACACTTGGAAAGCGATGAGGTTTTTCTGACCGGGCTTCAGGTAACGGGTCAGATCAAACTCGGCTTCCAGCTTACTGTCTTCACTATAACCCACATACTTGCCGTTCACCCACAGATACATGTTGGAAGCCACGGCACCGAAATGGGCGATAATGTCTTTGCCCTTCCACGATGCGGGCACGGTGACTTCACGGCGGTAGGAGCCTACATGGTTGCCCTCAACAGGCACTTGGGGCGGATTGTTCTTAAACTGATTACGCCAGGCAAAACCAATGTTCACATAGATAGGATCCCCGTATCCGTTCACCTCCCAAATCCCCGGCACGGACATATCATCCCATGCCTTATCATTATAACCGGGTTTCCAAAAGTCCGTAGGACGGGCGTCAGCGTCAGCCACCCAGTTGAACTTCCACAGACCGTTCAAGGTCATGTAGTTGGTGGATAACTTCTTCTGACCGGCTTGTGCGGCTTCAAGAGACTCGTAAGCGAAATAGTTGGTGTGCATCGGGGCACGGTTTACGGCATTGACCTCAGGGTCTTGCCACTCGGTAAAGGTCTGTGCGCTTCCACTCGCAGCCAAAACGACAAACAGCCCTGTAATAAGTTGTTTTCTCATGATATAAATGTTTTTATATTGATTGCGGAGTGAAGGAAATCCCTTCACTCCGCCACAAAGATAAGAGAAATAAAAAAATAAACAGAATAATACTATTTTAAATAACAGGTAAAATCAGTTCAATTGCAGACGATAGACTCCGAATGAACGGGCCGGAAGCTGTAGCTCCAACGATTGTCCCTTCACTTGCACCGGTCTCACACGCGGAACCAATACTTCCTGTTCCAACGTATTGACCGCTTTCCAATCATCATTCTGCAAATAAGTGCAGATACCGGATACAAGCTGACGCTTCTTCAAACCCTTGAAGTCCACTTTCACGTCAGCCGGTTCAGCACCGACATTCACCAGCTTCACAATGATTTCACCCGTCGGGGCATCCAGAGCCGCCGTGGCATACAGGCTGTCCTGTCCGGCAACCGGCTCACCATTCATTTGCAAACGCAACACATCCGTACCGGCATTCATGCCATACATCTGCTGGACATAATAATTCGGAGTACGCATCATACGCAGATTATCAAACCAGATCAAATCCGGATTCCACTGCCAGGCATCTACATGAGCAAACAGAGGTGCATAAGTGGCCAGATGAACCACATCGGCATTGCGTTCCAATCCTGTCATGAAAGCAGCCTCGGACAAAGCAGCAAACAGATTGTTGGCCTTTCCCGTCGGATGGTCATGAGCCGCATACTCGCCGGCAAACACTTTCGGTCTCTTCCGGTCGTAACTGTCATAACGTCTGGCGTTCTCCAAGAACCATTTGGGTTCCATATAATAGTGTTCATCCACCAAATCTACCCCCACCCGTTTCATTTCGGGCCACAAATAGTCAAACTTCTCCCCGGAAGCACTGGGACCGGACGATCCCACTACCTTCATATCCGGATATTTTTCACGGATGGCTTTGGTAAAGACTTCCAAACGCTCTACATACACCTTATCCCATTGTTCGTTGCCCACTCCAATCATCTTGAGATTGAACGGTTCGGGATGCCCCATCTCCGCGCGCACTTTCCCCCAAGTGGTAGTTACATCACCGTTGGCAAACTCTATCAAGTCAAGAGCGTCCTGCACGTAGGGGTCGAGTTCATCCAAAGGAACAACTTCATTGCTTTCATACTGACAGGAAAGGCCGCAACTGATGACCGGCAACGGTTCGGCACCGATATCCTCGCTCAGCAGGAAATATTCATAAAAGCCCAATCCCAGGCTCTGGAAATAATCGGGGAAAGCCTTGTGCTTAAAAGTATAATTCCAACGGTTCTCGTTCAAAGGACGGTTTTCTACAGGGCCGACTGAATTTTTCCACTGATAGCGTGTGGCCAGACTGTTTCCTTCAATGATACAGCCACCGGGGAAACGGAACACACCGGGATTCAGGTCATACAACGCCTGAACCAAATCGGCACGCAGTCCGTTCTCGCGCCCTTTCCATGTCTTGACGGGAAACAAAGATATGTGATCCATATCCACCGTGCCTTTTGTTTCCAATACAATACGCAACCGCGCATGAGCATCGGTAAAAGGAGATTTCAGAATAACCGCCTGCTTCTGCCAGTCATAACCCTTCACTTCCATTTTCTGCTTCAACGGGTTAGAGCCGTCGGAGCAAACCAATTCCACTGAAAGCTTCATCGGAGCGGCATCCGGCGTACGGGCATAGAGCGAAAAACGATATTCTTCTCCCTGTTTCAGACCAATCCCGGTAAATCCTTCATTGTCAAGACCCGCACGGAGCAAACGTCCGTCATTCACCACACGCACATAATGGGGATTACGGTCAAAACAAGGTTTCTCATCTTGGATTGTCACATCGCCGAAAGGCACCCACCCCACAAAAGGTTGGGGGAATTCAAAAGAACGGTTCTTTACCAATTCAGCATACAAGCCACCATCCGCCCCGAAATTGATGTCCTCAAAGAAAATGCCATACATCGTAGGTTGTACTTTGGCTATCGATTTCGCCGCATCGACAGTCATCACATGTTGCTGAGCCTGTATGCCCATTGCAAGGGATAAGGCCAGAATTGTCGTTATTTTCTTCATATATTATATGTATTAATGATTAAAGAATCCATTGTCTTCCTGTTTAGCTGACGGTTGAGGGGAAGCAGACGAAGCTCCTACCTCAATCGGAAGCCATACCGCCATATTCCCCTCACCCCGATGAGCCCACGCATAATAAGGAATTAATGTCAGCCTGACATCTTTCACAGCCAGCTTGCCGGCCGTGTCATAACTGAGGACCTGAGCGTCGGTCGTGATTTCGCTGATACCGCAGAGCATATCCGGCTTGTCAACCACCTGAAACACCGGATGCCGGTTCAACAAGATGTTATGAACATTGAAGTCATTATCGGCCCATTCGGCACAATACACCACTGGTCCTCGCTCGATGGCTACCCGTCCGCGGTCGGCGATTACCTTTTCATTGGCCTTGACAACACGGGGCCGCATGTCGAAATGTACCTCCACTACGTCTCCTTCCTTCCACTTACGTTCAATCTGCAGATATCCTTTCCGCAGTTCTCCGCCAACAGGTTCTCCATTGACTGTTACCGTATAACCCAGTTTCTGTCCGTCAGCATAGTGATAAAGATTACCGGGAAGCACCTCATCACGTACCCAGCCGGGAATACGCAAATTCATGGTAAATGTCCGATTCCCCTGTGCCACCCGAATACGGATGTCACCATTCCAAGGATACGAGGTTTCCTGTTCAAGCACAATCTTTTTTCGGTTTACTTTCAGTTCGCCACGATTAGACATATAAAGATTGACAAAAACCTGATTATCCTTCACAGCATAGACATAGCCCGGCAAAGAGGGAATGAAGCGACTGATATTACTGGGACAACAAGCACATCCGAACCAGGGTTTACGACTGTACCCTCCTGTCGAAGCCAGCGGATTAGGATAGAAGAAAGAACCGCCATCCAACGAAACACCGGAAATCAATCCATTGTATAGCGTGCGTTCCAGTACATCGAAATACTTGGCATCACCATGCAGTAAAAACAAGCGGTAGTTGACGTAGACATTGCCGATAGCCGCACAGGTTTCGTTGTAAGCGGAAAAATTAGGCAGCTCATAATTGTCACCAAAAGATTCACCGGCATGACGTGCGCCAATGCCTCCGGTAATATAGATTTTCTTACCAACGATATTCTCCCAGATTCTGTCCACAGCCTTGATATAGGACGAGTCACCCGTAATGGCAGCCACATCGGCCATACCCGCATACATATAGGTGGCACGAACGGCATGCCCCACTGCCTCATCCTGCTCCAGCACTGGTTTGTGCGCCTGGCTGTAGGCATCCTTACGACTGGTATGACCGCGTGCATCCAGGAAAAACTTCGCTTGATCCAAGTATTTTCTATCGCCTGTCAGCAGGTAAAGACGCACCAAGGCCATTTCGGCAATCTGATGTCCCGGTACCAACCTCTTCTGATCCGGCCCATTGCCGATGGCCTTACAGACGCAGTCGGCATATCTGATGGCAATATCCAGAAAATTACGTTTGCCGGTGGCCTGATAATGCGCCACAGCTCCTTCCACCATATGTCCCAAATTATAGAATTCATGACTGAGCTCTTCTACTTTTGTCCAACGCTCGGTGCCGGCCCATTCATGAGGATGCTTGGGATTCATGGTACGGGCGGTATAAAGATAACCGTCTGGTTCCTGCGCACCGGCCACAATCACCAGTACGCTGTCAATATACTTCTCCAACTTCTTGTCCGGATAAGTCTGTAAGAGATAACTGGCACCCTCAATGGTCTTATAGACATCAGTATCGTCAAAAGAGAAGCCTTCCACCTTGTATTCATCACTGGGATGAGCCGCCTTCACAAAGTTCTCATAACGACCCGTCTCTTCACATTTACTGAAAGCCAGCGGAATGGTCACTTCACGACTGGCCTTGAGGCGCTGTCCCCAAAAGTCATCTGTCACCTTCACCGAGGTGAAAGGAACAGGATCAATGGGATATCCGGAATGCAAGGTTTCTTTCTGGGCGGCCAGATTGCCCACAAGTATGAAAGTCACGGCCATTAAAGATAATCTTTTCATGACAACAATCAATCCGTTATACAAATTAAATGATTAATCCTGCTTTTGTCCAATACGAATGACAGTAAAAGAATAAGAAGGCAACGTGTAAGTAAAGCCTTGCTCCTGCACTTCCATTTCTTCTTTTACCGGGACTATGTTTTCATCCCTCGGGCTTCCCGTCAAAACGGTCTTCTGCACCGCGGGATTTACGAACGAAATCCCTTTAAACTCCACCTTGGAGGATACCTCAACCGGAAGCATATTCACCAGCTTCACAATGTAATCTCCGGTCGCTGAATCCTTCACGACCGATACACCGACCCGCTTCCTTACCGCATCCCGTCCATTGTCCAACGTTATTGTAGAAGCAATATATTCATCCCCGGCATTCTGACCGTACATCTGCTGTGTGTAATATCCTACCGTCGGTTTCACTTCTACATTATTGAAATAAATCAGGTCGGGACGCCATTGGGTATGCCCCTCTTTGGCCATTAACGGTGCATAGGAAGTCATAGTGACCACGTCGGCATTGCGTTCCACCGCCGTCAGATACAATGCTTCCGAAAGAGCGGTTTCCAGGTTGTTGGGACGTCCGGGCAAATGAGCGGCATATTCTCCCAGATAGACTTTCGACTTCCTGCGGTCATAACGGTCATAATAGTCTTGGTTGTGGATGAACCAACCCGGAGTTACATAGTAATGCTCGTCCACCATCGGAACGTCCAGGGCTGTAGCCAGTTTCCATCCCTCGTCGTAATCAGTACCTTCATAGAAAGGCCCTACCGTACCAATGACCGTCACCTCAGGATATTTCTCGCGAACAGCCTTATAAATCATCGTGAAACGCTCCTCAAAAACCTTCGTTATCAGGTCTTCATTACCGATGCCTATGTATTTCAGGTTGAAAGGCTTGGGGTGACCGGCTTCTGCACGTTTTCTGCCCCACTCCGTCTTCCGGGCATCTCCATTCGCGTATTCTATCAAGTCGAGCACATTCTGGACATAGGCAGGCATTTCTTCCATCGGAATACCTCTTTGTTGTCCTTTGCACCCGATTTCATCTTCAGAATGATGGCTGCATGTACCTGAATTCTGACAAGGTACGCCCGCCGCCAACACAGGCACAGACTCCGCACCGATATCCTCACAGAACTGGAAATATTCAAAATAGCCCAAGCCGCGTGTCTGGTGATACCCCCACAGGTTGCGCAAAGGCTTGCGGGCCTCCAATGGTCCAATGGAACCTTTCCAGTCATAAATATTGTCTATACCATCACCATGAGCCACACATCCGCCCGGAAAACGGACGAAACGCGGATGAAGATCGGCCAAGGCCTGAGCCAGATCAGCACGCAACCCATTCTTGCGCCCGTTAAACGTATGCTGCGGGAAAAGAGAGACTAAATCAAAATGATACATCCCGGGCGCTTCAGGCCGGAGAGACAATCTTGCGGCAGGCACATCCTCCTGTGCGGTCAATACAGCCTTGAACTTCTTCCAATCTGCCGAAGATACTTTCACCGAGGCTTTTCCTACTTCATTTCCTTCCGGATCGAGCAGGCTGACAAATACCTTACCTCCTTTAGTGCCGCCGGCCAGACGCGCGAAACAAGAGAAATCATATTTCTCACCTTTCTTCAACACAATCCCGTCATATCCTCCGTTCTGCAAAGCCGCTCCCGGCTGCCGGACAGTCAATGCGGCATAATGAGGATTGTTCTCATGAACAGGGCGTTCGGTTGCAATTTCCATGCTTCCCTGTCCGCCCGCTACGCTCCAGGCATAATCACCGTTCCACTTTTGACGGGAACCGTCTTTCGGAGAATACTCAAAATCACGGTTCTGCACCAACTCGGCATACAGACCGCCATCGGCCGCATAATTGATGTCTTCAAAAAAGATGCCTATCAGATGGTCGCTGATTGCTTTCCCCTGCGAGGCCTCCACCTCAATGGCTGCTTCCAGTGGCTTTAAGCCGGCAAAACGCACCGGGTCTTCTTCCGCCCGCTCGTCATACAGCTGCTGGCGGTATTTCTTATGCTCGGCATAACGTATCAGGCGTTCCACCGTGCCATAGGGGACAAGCTGCTTCCAACCCTCTTCCCGCTTGCCGTTCAAAATCACGTTCGCTTCCACCACCGGTAGCGGTGAGGACACGGCATAAGTATCCTGTTCCCGGGAAGTAAAATAACTTTGCGCCCCCCATTTCAACAAATCAGGTGAAGCCGCATGTGCCAATACCGTTCCGCTTCGGGTAGCCTTCCAGATGCAATGCCACGAACCGTCAGCCGCATGCTGCATCAGCCGCGGTGAGAACATCTTTTTATCGCTTCCCCAAGGGCCAAAATCACATTTCACATAATCGTAGCCGTCTGCCACAGAAAGCCATCGGTTGCCATCGGGACTCCAGGCAAATCGTAACCCACTCTGTCCGTCAGCACGTGCATACGAAAACAGATAAACAGAATCGGGCTCGTTCGTCACTTTCTCTGTTCCTGCCTGCATGGGAAGAGCCACAAGCATCAGCAGGCCGACCAGAATCCCCGGTTTTAAAAGTGTTTTCATGATATACCTATCTATAATTTGTTTGCGTGTCAATCATCAGAAGTCATTCCACCCACACGGTTCCACCCTGCGGCTGTAGGGTCAACCGGATTTCTCCGTTTTCCTTCACTTTCTGTTTTTTCAGTTGCGGTTGCATTTTCTTGTCATCCGTATAGGCAGACACTGTGGATCCGCCCAGCTCAGGAAACGACAACTTCAGTTTCAAAGGCTCCTTCGTCGCATTTACAGCGGCCAAGTACCACTTATCACCATGACGGCGGGCCAATACCACATATTTGCCGGGATAGCCGTCGATGAAACGGGTCTCGTCCCACGTTGTGGGTATCTGCTTCATAAAGTCCAGACAAATCCGGGGAGCATCCGTCAGATTGTTGGGAGTCAACGCGAAATTCTGAATAGGGTTCTGGAAGAGTACCGCCGTGGCCAGCTGGAAGACGTCCGAGGTCTTTCGGATAGTACCACCGTCATTACCGCGGTTCAGCCGCTTGTTCAGGACAGTGCCGCCAAACTCCATGCAGCCCACCGCATTGCGGATAAAGGGATGCAGGCAGGCATTGAACGCTTCGTTGTCACAAAAATGTTGCTGGAAGACCAGGTTCTCGGAAGCCAATACCGCCTCACTGCCCACATAGTTGGGATACATCCGCTCCCAGCCGCGCGGCAGGGTACAACCGTGGAAGATAACCATCAGACCGTGGTCGTCAGCATCACTCAGCACCTCCTCATACAGGCGCATCGTTTCCTGCTTGTCGCCTCCCCAGAAATCCACTTTGATACCTTTCACTCCCTGTTGTTGCATCCAGCGCATTTCCCGCTTACGGATAATGGCGTTGTCCATCTTGTTCGTCGGACTTTGGGTAATGTCATTCCAGTAGCCACTGGAACTGTACCACAAGAACACGTCCACCTGCTTGCTCTTTGCATAAGCAATGAGCTGCTCCGTGCGTTCGTAGCCGATATTCTTATCCCACCACGCGTCTATCAGGATATATTCATACCCCAGCTCGGCAGCCAGGTCGATGAAACGTATCTGGTCGTCATAATTACAGCTGTCGTCCTGCCAGAGAATCCAACTCCACGTGCTTCGGCCGAAGCGATACTCATACTTCGTCTCATAGCGGGGTGTCACTACATCCCAAGGCACTGTCGTCTCTACAATAGGTTTTAGCGTAGAACCCACTGTCAGCGTCCGCCAGGGTGTACTGCCCGGCAGGGAAAAAGCCGGCTCTACCGTCCCGTTTCCGTTGTTCTCTTCGGGCATGGGGAAAGCTATCCGGTACAGACCGTTGTCCGCGTCACTCAGGTGCGAAGCGCAATAGCGACTGTCCACACCCGTCTCGCTGACCAACACCCAGCCGTCATCACCTATCCTGAACAGGCAAGGGAACGTATAGCCATGTCCGTATTGCGAACGTTCACCCATCGGGACATCCGCTTTGTATTCTTCTTCATAACTGGGCTTGGTCCGCTTCCAACCAATCATGGCGTCGCTCTGCGGACAAAGGAAGGTCGTGGTCTGTCGGGGGAAACAGAAACCGGTCTTTTCCCCCATCACCCGCACGCTGCCCGTCTCGCCCTGTCGGGGCAAGGTGTAACGGAAAGCCACATCGTTGTCGCTGATGCGGAAAGTGACCAACATCGGTTTTCCTTCCGCATTGGAAAGGTGACACACCAGTTCATTGGCCCGATAATGTACTTGTGAAGTCTTGATACGCGCCAACCGGTAGGTTGTGTCTATCTGCGCCGTTTCATGCTTCACCAGTGTCAATCCGTTTGAGAAATCACCGATGTTTGTCTCCAATCCCAAAGGGGAAGCGTTGACCATCTGTTTACCGTCGTAAGTCACCGAGTAGGACACACCCGTCTCTCCTCCGTTCACCACTTTTACCCGTAATCGTCCGTCAGGACCGGTCATTTCCACATTCTGCGCCACCGAAGCCACTGCCGCAAATAACAGGAGCAACGTCATCTTCAAATTCTTTTTCATGGTTTCTGTTTTTCTTATTAAGTGTCAAAAATACACATTTGAAAGATTATATACAAGTATATCCCCGTAAAAAAGACAAATCCACATAAAAAATACCAAACTGTTTCTTACTTTTGCACTGTCAAACAAGAAAATATCCATGGCAGGCATCTATATCCACATTCCTTTCTGCAAGACGCGATGCGTCTATTGCGACTTTTACTCCACCACGCGCGGCGACCTGAAGCGCCGCTACATCGACGCGCTGTGCGAAGAACTCATTAGGCGACGTGATTACCTGCAAGGCGAACCTGTCCGCACGATCTACTTTGGTGGCGGTACGCCCTCCCAACTTGAAGAAGAAGATTTTCGCCGGATATTCGACACGCTATCCGGGACTTACGGACTTGATGCCTGCGAAGAGATTACGCTTGAGGCCAACCCCGACGACCTGACTGAAGACTATGTCTCCATGCTCCGCCTCCTGCCCTTCAACCGTCTCAGCATGGGCATCCAGACTTTCGACGACGCCACCCTCCGCCTGCTGAACCGCCGCCACAATGCCCGCCAAGCCATCGAAGCCGTCGGCCGCTGCCGCCGTCAAGGCTTCCGGAACATCAGCATCGACCTTATCTACGGTCTGCCGGGCGAGACGGATCAACGCTGGGAGAGCGACCTCCGTCAGGCTGTCTCCCTCGATGTGGAGCACATCTCGGCCTATCACCTGACGTACGAGGAAGGCACTCCTCTCTACCGCATGCTACAAGCTCACCGGATTGAGGAAGTAGACGAGGATAGCAGCGTTCGCTTCTTCGCCACGCTGATGGACACTCTTTCAGCCGCCGGATACGAGCATTACGAAATATCCAACTTCTGCAAGCCCGGTCTTTACTCACGTCACAACACGTCTTATTGGCAAGGCATTGCCTACTTGGGCTGCGGCCCGTCGGCCCATTCGTTCGACACACACAGCAGGGAATGGAACGTACCCTCACTGGAAAAATACATTTCCGCTATTGAAAAGCAGAGCAGGCTTTACGAAAAAGAAGAACTGAGCCTGACGACCCGCTACAACGAATACGTCATGACCGCCCTGCGTACCCGTCACGGCATTGACCTGACAACACTCACAACCCGCTTCGGGCGGAAACTTTCCGAGCATTGCGCCACAACAGCCGCCCCCTATCTGAAAAATGGCAAACTAAATCAAGAGGAGCATCACCTGCGCCTCACCCGTGAAGGCATCTTTGTCTCCGACGGGATTATCAGCGACTTGATGTATGTAGAGGAGTAGGTCTATTTGTACTCCTCAAGAGCCACTTGGGAAACGTAAAGTGCCACTTGAGCGTCGTAAAGTGCCACTTGAGAGACGTAAACAGCCACTTGAGGATGTGAAAGAAGCTGTTTCCTCCTCCCCTGTTATTACTTTCCCCGAAACATCCTTCACGCCTTCACGGGGATAGAACCAATTGCTATACAAGAGAATACAGTGAAGGATACATCCTTCACGTGAATTTTAGAGATGGGACAAAAAAAGAGGATGCATCGTGTAGACACATCCTCCGTTTATTTCAAAGTCTCCGTGACAGAGCTTTATTCAGCACGCAGCGTGAAACGCTTGAAGTCGGTAATCTTCAGTTCGGGATCGGCTTCCTTCAGCACTTCGCGAACCGTCTTCTTGGCGTCCATGATGTCCTCCTGGTTCAGCAGGCAGACTTCCTTCAGGAACTTGCCCAGACGACCCTTGGCGATGTTCTGAATCATCTGCTCAGGCAGGTTGGCAGCCTTCTCGGCAGAAACCGTAGCGATGATTTCCTTGGCCTTTGCCACGTCCTCGGCTGTAATCCAGCCCTTGGCCATGTTGCTCTCCATGTGGTCTTCGCTGTCCACGTGAGCGGGGTTGATGCCGGCCTTCTTCAAGGCAGCCTCTACAGCCTTCTGCACCTGCTCAGCCTTAGTCTTCTCAACGGCCACTTCGATTTCCTTCTGCTTGATTTCTTCTGATACACCGTCTTCGTCGATGGCAATGGGGTTCATAGCGGCAATCTGCATTGCAATCTGCTTGCCCAGCTGCTCGTCCACCTTCTTGTTGAAAGCAACGATGGTGCAGAGGCCGTTACGGTTCATGTGGTTGTAAACCACCGTGTCAGCACCCGTCACCGTCATGTAGCCGTCCAGTTCCATCTTCTCGCCCGTGATACCGCTGCGGTCTGTCACAGCCTGAGCTACGGTAGCGTCGCCCATCGGCAGCGCCTTCACCTCGTCCAGCGTCTTGCACTTGTTGGCAACAGCCAGATCCAGGATGTCTTGAGTCAGTTTCACGAAGTCAGCGTTCTGAGCCACGAAGTCAGTTTCACACTTCAGGGCGATGATCACAGCAAAATCACCCGTCGTCTTAGCCAGCACACAGCCTTCAGAAGCCTCGCGATCGGAACGCTTGGCGGCCACAGCCTGACCCTTCTCACGGATAATCTTCATTGCCTTGTCGAAATCGCCTTCCGCGGTAGTCAAGGCGTTCTTGCAGTCCATCATACCAGCACCGGTCATCTTGCGGAGCTTGGTTATATCAGCCATTGTTACAGCCATAATCTCTTTTATCTATTTAAAAAGTTAATAATACGTCGTTATAAAGCAATTGAGAGCTGAGAACAGAGAATTGAGAATTGCTTACAGTAACTCTCAATTTTCAATTCTCAACTCTCAACAAGTATATTAAGCCTCTTCGTCTTCTTTCATGAAGGCGGCAGCCTTAGAAGCGTTGATTGCCTCCTCATCCGACTTGTCCAGACGAGCCTTGGCAACTTTCTTCTTGCTACCCTTGTTGGCAGGAGCCTCACCGGCAGCTTCCATGTCAATCTTCTCGGCCTTGCGTTCCTCCAGACCTTCCTGCATAGCGGCGCAGCAAGCGTCCAGGATTACCTCTACCGACTTGGTAGCGTCATCATTAGCCGGGATTACGAAGTCCACGTTCGTAGGATCAGAGTTCGTATCTACAATACCGAACACGGGGATGCCCAGGCGGTTAGCCTCACGAACAGCGATGTTTTCCTTCATCACGTCTACGACGAACAGAGCAGACGGCAGACGAGTCAGGTCAGCGATGGAACCCAAGTTCTTGTCCAGCTTGGCACGCTGACGGGAGATTTGCAGAATTTCTCTCTTGGAGAGGTTAGCGTAAGTACCGTCATTGGTCAGTTTGTCAATAGTGGCCATCTTCTTGACAGCCTTACGGATAGTCGGGAAGTTGGTCAACATACCGCCCGGCCAGCGCTCGATTACATAAGGCATGTTTACAGAGGCAGCCTTCTCGGCAACCACCTGCTTCGCTTGTTTTTTAGTAGCAACAAACAGGACTTTCTTTCCTGATTTGGCGATTTGCTTCAAAGCTTCAGCAGCTTCGTCTATTTTAGCAACCGTCTTGTTGAGGTCAATGATATGAATACCATTGCGCTCCATGAAGATATAAGGAGCCATTGCGGGGTTCCACTTTCTTTTCAGGTGGCCGAAGTGGCAGCCGGCCTCCAATAATGTATCAAAATTTGTTCTTGACATTGTCTTTTAAATCTTAAATCGTTTACTTTCTTTTTTGTTTTTCTAAACCAACCGCCGGGTAGCCTGGTCCACAGTGACAAGAGTCCCGGTAGTTTAGATGCTAAACGCTTTTTCAGTTGAGAGTTGAGAGTTGAAAGTTGAAATTCATGCAACTTGTCCGCCCCAACCTTGCTGCAACTCTTAACGTTTACTGAACTGGAATCTGCGACGTGCTTTGGGACGACCCGGTTTCTTACGTTCAACAGCACGCGGATCGCGGGTCATGAAGCCTTCTGCGCGCAGGGCAGCCTTGTCTTCAGGATTGATTTTCACCAGAGCGCGGGCGATAGCCAGACGCAATGCCTGAGACTGGCCGGTGAAGCCACCGCCACAGAGATTCACTTTAATGTCATACTTTTCAGCCACGCCAAGCTTGTTCAGCGGCTGCTTAACCACATACTGGAGAATGCTTGAAGGGAAATACACAGCAAGGTCTCTCTTGTTGATGGTAATCTTTCCGGTACCTTCGCTCACGAAAATACGTGCAATTGCACTCTTACGTCTGCCTAATGCATTTACTACTTCCATTATCTCTTATTTAAGTGCGTTAATATCAATCATTTTCGGGTTCTGAGCCTCATGCTTGTGCTCGCTGCCGGCATATACATACATATTGCCCAGCAACTTAGCGCCCAGCTTGTTCTTGGGAAGCATGCCCTTCACCACCTTTCTCAGCAACTTCTCGTCGCCGTTCGGCTTAGCCTGCAGACGGGCGGGAGTTATCTCGCGCTGTCCGCCGGGATAGCCCGTATAGGACAGATAGACCTTGTCGGTCCACTTGTTTCCGGTCATTTTCACTTTGTCGGCATTGATAATGATCACATTATCACCGCAGTCTACGTGAGGGGTAAAGTTGGGTTTATACTTTCCTCTCAACAGTTTCGCAACTTTCGCGCCCAGACGGCCCAAAACCTGGTCTGTAGCGTCCACGATGACCCATTCCTTGGTCACCGTAGCCTTGTTTGCAGAAATGGTCTTGTAACTTAAAGTATCCACTCTTAAATGTTTTTTAAAATTGTTACTACTAAATGTTTTTCTTCACCACCAGTCAACCGCCCCGGACAAAGGTCGATTAACTCGCTATGAATTAATTGCTTATCCTTTTTTGATAATAATCGGCTTGCAAAGGTACGGTTTTTCCGCTAACCGACAAACGTTTTGCTCTTTTTTTTGTCAAAACTCGGCATTGCGCGGTGTACGCGGGAAGGGAATGACATCGCGGATGTTGGCCATACCCGTCACGAACAGCAGCAGACGCTCGAAGCCCAAACCGAAACCGGCGTGCGGACACGTACCGTATTTGCGGGTGTCCAGATACCACCACATGTCCTTCATCGGGATGTTCAGCTCGGTGATGCGGGCCATCAGCTTGTCGTAGCTTTCCTCGCGCACGCTTCCGCCGATAATTTCGCCAATCTGCGGGAAGAGTACGTCCGTGCCCTGCACGGTCTTGCCATCAGCATTCTGCTTCATATAGAAAGCCTTGATTTCCTTCGGATAGTCTATCATGATGACAGGCTTGCGGAAATGTTCTTCCACCAAGAAGCGTTCGTGTTCGCTCGCCAAGTCGCAACCCCAATAAACGGGGAATTCAAACTTATGCCCTTTCGCAACGGCTTCTTCCAAGATCTTAATACCCTCCGTATAAGGCAGACGGACAAATTCGGTATTCACCACGCCCTGCAGACGCTCTATCAATCCTTTGTCCACCATCTTGTTGAGGAACTCCAGGTCATCACGGCAATTATCCAGCGCCCACTGCACACAATACTTGATAAACTCCTCCTCCAAGTCCATCAACTCGGTCAGGTCGGCGAAGGCCACTTCCGGCTCTACCATCCAGAACTCGGCCAAATGGCGCGGAGTGTTCGAATTCTCGGCACGGAACGTGGGGCCGAACGTATAGATGGCGCCCAGCGCCGTGGCTGCCAGCTCGCCCTCCAGCTGTCCGGAAACAGTCAGGCTGGCCTGCTTGCCAAAGAAATCGTCATCGTAAATGATAGAACCGTTCTCGTCCTTCTTCAGGTCATAGAGGTTCTTTGTGGTCACCTGGAACATCTGACCCGCACCTTCGCAGTCCGACGCCGTGATGATGGGCGTGTGGAAATAGAAGAAGCCCTTCTGATGGAAGAACGTGTGAATGGCGATGGCCATGTTATGACGGATGCGGAACACCGCTCCGAACGTATTGGTACGCGGACGCAGGTGGGCGATCTCGCGCAGGAACTCCATGGAGTGTCCTTTCTTCTGCAGCGGATAGGTGTTGTCACATGCACCCAGCACCTCAATCTCTCGTGCCTGGATTTCCGCCTTCTGTCCGGCGCCCACCGACTCTGTCAACACGCCGTTCACGCTCAGGCAGGCACCTGTCGTGATGTCCTTCAGCACAGCCTCGTCGAAGTTGGCCAGGTCCACCACTATCTGTACATTATTGATTGTAGAACCGTCGTTCAGCGCGATGAAGTTCACTTGTTTGCTACCTCTGCGGGTACGTACCCATCCTTTCACGTTGACCATTGCGCCGAAGTCCTCACGCTTCAGCAGGTCCACAATCTTTGTTCTACGAATTGTTTCCATTATAAAAATGATAATTTATGTTTCATGTACTTTTTCTTTCGCTTGTCCGAAAGAAAAAGATACCAAAAAGAAAGTACCCCGTCTGCACTTCCGGGGCTACTCCGGACGCCTTTCCTCCTAAAGGGCAGGAACTCGCTCCGCTCAAACAGCCTGCCCTTCTTAACGGCGGAAAGTCATCCTCCGCTTAACGCCCCTCCAGTGAGGCCGGAGAGCCATCCGGCGTGTTAGCGCTAATGAAAGCAGTTCGCGCTCCGACCGCGCAGCCGCGCCTAAGTGAAGAGGCGTGAAGCGCAGCCCTTGCTTTTTGCGTCAAGAAAGGCAGACTGTCTGAGCGAAGCGAGTTTCTGCCTTTTAGCAAAAAGTAAGGGCGGAGTAGCCTCTGAGCTTCAGCGCTTGATCTTTTCTTTTGGTATCTTTTCTTTTGCATCAAGGCAAAAGAAAAGTACAACTAATATATGTATTTATATTACTCAAACGACCCCATCCGCAGGAAGTTCACCTCCTGCTCGGTCAGGTAACGCCAGTCGCCGCGGCGCAGGCCCTTCTTGGTCAGCCCGGCAAAGTAGACGCGATCCAGCTTCACCACCTTATAGCCCAGCGACTCGAAGATGCGACGCACGATGCGGTTCTTACCCGAATGGATTTCGATGCCCACGTCGCTCTTCTTCTCCTCGTCAGTATAGCTGATGGCGTCCGCACGGATTTCCCCGTCGTCCAACTGGATGCCGGCGGCAATCTGTTCCATGTCGGCCTTCGTCAGGTTCTTGTCCAAGTGGACGTGATAGATTTTCTTCTTCAGGTACTTGGGGTGCGTCAGCTTCGAAGCCAGGTCACCGTCGTTGGTCAGCAGCAGCACACCCGTCGTGTTGCGGTCCAGTCGGCCTACGGGATAGATGCGTTCTTCGCAAGCGCCCTTCACCAGATCCATCACCGTGCGGCGTGCCTGCGGATCGTCCGATGTGGTCACCGTGTCCTTCGGCTTGTTCAGCAGCACATAGATCTTACGCTCGAGGCTCACCACCTGGTCGTGGAACTTCACCTCGTCGCCGCGCTTGATTTTCGTACCCAGCTCGGTCACTACCTGTCCGTTGACCGACACCACGCCTGCCGTGATGAACTCGTCGGCCTCGCGGCGCGAGCAGACACCGGCATTGGCCAGGAACTTGTTCAGGCGGATAGGTTCGTTCGGATCCACGAACTGCTCCTTATACTCGATTTGCTTCTTCTTGCTGTACTTGGCGTTGGGGTTGTAGTCAGCCGTACGCGGACGCTGCGGACGTCCGTAGGGCTTGCCGCCATAGTTGTCACGGCCACCGTTGGGCTGGAAGCGCGGACGTTGCGGGCGCTCGCCATCGTAGTTGTTACCATAGGAACGCTGCGGACGCTCACCATACGAGCGGGGCGTATAGCCGTTGCCGCCCTCGTTGTTAGGATTGAAACGCGGACGTCGCGGACGCTCGCCGCCATACGCACGCTGCGGACGTTCGCCCTCTTCGCCATTGTTAAAGCGCGGACGGTAAGCACCTCCGTAGGGGCGTTGCGGACGCTCGCCATACGACCGAGGCGTATAGCCGTCGCCACCCTCGGCGTTGGGGTTGAAGCGCGGACGATAAGGCCGGTCGCTGCTGTACGCTTTCTGCGGACGTCCCCCGTTCTCCGAAGCGTTGAAACGCGGACGATACGGGCGTTCTCTGTTCTCACGGTTGTAGGAAGATCTGCCGAAACCGGCACCATTGTACTGATTACCGTCACGGTCAGCACCTGCGTTCTGTTCTGCACCTGACGCGTCGCGCCAGTTTTCATTTTCTGTACTCATTGTTTCTTTTTATTCGAATAAAATTAAACCTGTTGGCCTCACGGCCTTATTTAATGGAGAATTGAAAATTGAGAATTGAGAATTCAGTCATTATCCATTATCCATTCTCAATTCTCCATTCTCTAAATTCCCGTATAATTGTGCGGAGTGATGGCGCGAAGCTCCTTTTTGATGTCTTCGCTCACGTTCAGCTCCTCGATAAAGTTCTTGATAGACTCCTCGGTGATGGCCTGGTTGGTGCGTGTCAGCGCCTTCAGGGCCTCGTACGGATGCGGATAGGCCTCACGGCGCAGGATCGTCTGGATAGCCTCAGCCACCACGCTCCAGCAGTTGTCCAGGTCGGCATAGATGGCCGCCTCGTTGAGCAGCAGCTTGCGCAGGCCCTTCAGCGAGCTCTGGATGGCGATGACGATGTGGCCGAACGGCACACCGATGTTTCTCAGCACCGTCGAGTCCGTCAGGTCGCGCTGCAGGCGCGACACGGGCAGCTTCACGGCCAGATGCTCCAGCAGGGCGTTGGCCACGCCCAGGTTGCCCTCGGCATTCTCGAAGTCGATGGGGTTCACCTTGTGGGGCATCGCGCTGGAGCCCACCTCACCGGCTTTGATTTTCTGCTTGAAGTACTCCATAGAGATGTATTGCCAGAAGTCGCGGTTCATGTCGATCATGATGGTGTTGATGCGCTTCATAGCGTCAAACACAGCCGACAGGTTGTCGTAGTTCGAAATCTGCGTCGTATATTCCTCGCGCTCCAGTCCCAGCTTCTCGGCCACGAACCGGTTGCCGAAGGCCTTCCAGTCATAGTCGGGATAGGCCACGTGATGAGCGTTGTAGTTACCCGTGGCGCCGCCGAACTTCGCCGTCAGCGGACAGGCCTTCAGCGAGGCTAGCTGGCGTTCCAGACGGTAGACGAAGACGTTGATTTCCTTGCCCAGGCGGGTGGGCGAAGCGGGTTGTCCGTGGGTCTTGGCCAGCATGGGGATGTCGGCCCACTCCCCGGCATACGTGCGCAGCTGGCCGATGAGTTCCTCCAGTTGCGGATAGTACACCTCCTCCAGCGCTTCCTTCACGGAGAGGGGCACCGAGGTGTTGTTGATGTCCTGCGAAGTCAGTCCGAAGTGGATGAATTCCTTGTACTCCTCCAGTCCGCCCAGCTTGTCAAACTGTTCCTTCAGGAAGTACTCCACGGCCTTCACGTCGTGGTTCGTCACGCTTTCGATGTCCTTGATGCGTTGTGCGTCGGCTTCGGAGAAGTTGCGGTAGATGTCTCTCAAGGTCTCGAAGATACCCTTGTCCACGCCCTTCAGTTGCGGCAACGGCAGTTCACAGAGGGTGATGAAGTACTCCACTTCCACCCGTACGCGGTATCTGATCAGTGCGAATTCCGAGAAATAGGCGGCCAAGGCATCCGTCTTGCTCCTGTAACGACCGTCAATCGGCGAGATTGCGGTAAGTAAATCCAGTTTCATACGTCGTATTTCTAAAATGATAATTATCAGGCCGCAAAATTACTGCTTTTTTCCGAGTTACAAGGCAGGGCGATACCGTAAAAACGCACGGTAATCCTTAAATATACAAAAAACAAGCCATGCGACCCGTTACCGCATGGCTTGACAAACAAAACAAACTGTGGCTTATACATGATAAGCACGAGCCCTCCGACCTTGCGGATAGGAAGGGAGATCCCGCCTTACGGCGGGAGTATCATGCACGCTACTGATGACAGTCAGAATCATCCAAACAGCGGCGTATTTCTTCGAAGGGAGCATCTTTCAGCAACACTTTTCTGTCCGCATCGAGCAAATAAAGCGTCGGCATGGCTTTCAGGTCGTACAGAGCCTTGTCCTTGACGCTCCTGCGGTCTTCGCCTATCAGCCACTTAGCGGGCATTCCCTCCAGAT
>CALUFR010000158.1 GCA_944319875.1 uncultured Bacteroides sp. | reverse complement strand
CCTATTAATAAAGGTACGGTGGCTTCGATTGAATCCTTGGGGCTGATGAGCGGTTCGGGCGTGGTACTGCATTTGGGAAACAGCCCGGAGATGATGAAGTCGGGCGATTACATGCAAGGGCAGTCGGTGCCGGATTTGATGGCGCAGCTGGCACCTTTGGAACAGAAGCTTTCGAGCATATTGCGTTCGGTGGATTCCATTCTGTCGGGCATCGATCCGGCAGCTCTTTCGGCTTCGGTGAACAATCTGGAAAGCGTGACCGGTCGTGTGGACAGGATTCTGGCCGATAACGGGCCGAGGATAAATGCCACGATGACCCATGTGGAGAGCCTGAGCCGGACCTTGCATGAAAGCGAGGACGAGATTTCCGCGATGATAGGGAATTTTTCGGCCATCAGCGACACGATTGCCCAGGCTGGCATCGGGGACATGGTCCGTTCCTTGTCGGAGACTTTGGGGCAGACCCGGGCTTTGCTGGCCGGATTGAATGCCGGGGAAGGCAGTGCGGGCAAGTTGTTGGTGGAAGATTCCCTGTACTGGAATCTGGAAGAGTCGGCCCGGCAGCTGAACCTTTTGCTGGAGGATTTGAGGCTGAACCCGGAGCGTTACGTGCATATTTCGGTCTTCGGGCGCAAAGAGAAGAAATCCGGGGAGTGAGAAGCTTTGTCCGGGCAAAAAACTCTTGGCATCATCTCCAGCGGCGCGTCAGGAGGACGGGATGAAAGGTCACGAGGGGGATGAAGCGGCTTGTCGCTGCTGTTTGGCAGCGGACGCAGGCTCCGCCGCGGCAGAGTGCCCGTTATGGCAGGCCTCGGAATGCAAGGGAGGGACTGCCGTCGGCCGGGTGGACGGGAAGCGGTCCGGCCGGGCGTGAAGATGCCGCGAGCAATCGGGGCCGGGCGTAGCGCGTGCGGCGATTTGCGGCGATGGGTTCGTCCGGATAAAATATGAGATTTGAAAAAGTAACGATATGACCACTGAAGAATTTCAAAAATCCATTAGGGAAGGGATTCCCGATGTGTTGCCTGAACCTAAGGCGTATGACCCGAATGTGAACCATGCGCCCAAGCGCAAGGACATCCTGAGCGCGGAGGAGAAGAAACTGGCGGTGCGTAACGCGCTGCGTTATTTCCCGGCCAAGCATCATGCGGTGCTGGCTCCGGAATTTGCCAAGGAACTGGAAACCTACGGGCGTATCTATATGTACCGGTTCCGTCCCGACTATCCGATGTTCGCCCGCCCGATCGAGGAGTACCCGGCCAAATGCCGTCAGGCGGCGGCTATCATGCTGATGATCCAGAACAACCTGGACCCGGCGGTGGCGCAGCACCCGCACGAACTGATTACCTACGGCGGGAACGGGGCGGTGTTCCAGAACTGGGCGCAGTACCGTTTGGTGATGAAATACCTGTCGGAAATGACCGACGAGCAGACTTTGGTCATGTATTCGGGTCATCCGCTAGGCTTGTTCCCTTCGCACAAGGATGCGCCGAGGGTGGTGGTGACCAACGGGATGATGATCCCCAACCATAGCAAGCCGGACGATTGGGAAAGGTATAATGCCTTGGGTGTGACGCAGTACGGTCAGATGACGGCGGGTTCGTACATGTATATCGGCCCGCAAGGCATCGTGCACGGGACCACGATTACGGTCTTGAACGCCACGCGCCGTATCGGCAAGAAGGCGGCAGGCACTTTGTTCGTTACCTGCGGTTTGGGTGGCATGAGCGGGGCGCAGCCCAAAGCGGGGAACATTGCCGGGGTGGTTTCGGTAACGGCCGAAATCAATCCGAAAGCGGCCCGCAAGCGTTACGAGCAGGGATGGGTGGATGAAATCCATGAGGATTTGGACGAGTTGTTCGCCTGCGTGGCCAAGGCTCGGGAAGAAAAGGTGGCCCGGTCGTTCGCCTATCTCGGCAACGCGGTGGATATGTGGGAATATATTGTAAAGCATGATATCCAGGTGGATTTGGGTTCCGACCAAAGCTCGTTGCACAATCCTTTTGCCGGCGGTTACTACCCGGTGGGCTTGAGCTTGGAGGAAAGCAACCGGATGATGAGCGAGGAACCGGAAAAGTTCAAGGAACAGGTGTATGCCTCCTTGCGCCGTCAGGTGGCTGCCATCAATGCCTGCGCGGCCAAAGGCATGTACTTCTTCGATTACGGCAATGCGTTCTTGCTCGAAAGCAGCCATGCCGGGGCGGATATCCTCAAGCCGGACGGCAGCTTCAAATATCCTTCCTACGTGCAGGATATCATGGGGCCGATGTGCTTCGACTATGGTTTCGGGCCATTCCGCTGGGTCTGCACTTCGGGCAAGCCGGAAGACTTGGATGTGACCGACCATTTGGCAATGGAGGTGCTGGAACAGCTGGCCAAGGAATCGCCGGAGGAAATCCAGCAGCAGATGCACGACAATATCACCTGGATCAAGGGGGCCAAGGCCAACAAGTTGGTGGTCGGTTCCCAGGCGCGTATTCTGTATGCCGATGCCGAAGGCCGTACCCGTATCGCGGCGGCGTTCAACGAGGCTATCAAGGACGGCCGTCTGTCGGC
>CALUFR010000157.1 GCA_944319875.1 uncultured Bacteroides sp. | reverse complement strand
TTCTTAAGCAGATAAAGGGGGTGACAATAATGAAATCGGACAACTGTTAAGATTTCCTTTTTTCTTTTTCGATGCTGCCGACTTTTCCGTATCTTCGCTATTTGGAAAAGAAGACCTTCGGCAAAGCTTGCTGTATGCGTGATGCGTTAGAAATCAAATGGATAGGCTTTGATGGTCAGAAAGGGCATTGTATGAGAACACATTATTTGATAATCCTTTGTTGCGCGTTCCTCGGTTTGCTGTCCTGTGCGGAGAAGAAGCCCCGGCAGGAGAACGCGCAAGCCGCCTTGGTGCCTGTCACGGTTGTCCCGGTAGGCATCGATACCAATCTGCGGACATCTTCCTATGTGGGAACAGTGGAAGCCGACAAGTCTGCCACGTTGTCTGCCCGTTATCCCGGCAGGCTCGATTCATTGAAAGTGAAGGCCGGAGACGAAGTGAAGCAAGGCCAGGTCTTGGCCGTGATAAGTTCCCAAAGCGTGGAAAGCAGCTTGAAGATGACCGAAGCCACTTTGGCACAGGCAGAGGACGGTTACCGCCGCGTGCTGCAGGTGCATGAGAGCGGCAGCATAGCCGATGTGCAGTTGGTGGAAGTCCAGTCCAAGTTGGCGCAGGCGAGGGCAGCGGCCGAGGCGGCAAGACAGGCGGCCGAAGACTGCCGGGTCAAAGCCCCTTTCGACGGAGTGGTGGGCGACCTCCAGATAGAAGAAGGCGTGGAAGTATCTCCCTTGCAGCCCTTGATGCGGGTCATGGATATTTCCACGGTCAAAGTCCGGTTTCCCGTGCCGGAGTCGGAAATCGGCAAGCTGCAGGTGGGCGATGAAGCTGCCGTGGAAATCCCTGCCTTAGACAATCATCGTTTCCGCGCCCGGATGATGGAAAAAGGCATGACGGCATCCCTGCTCTCCCATACCTATGATTGCAAGCTCGAACCTCTGGATTCGGTGCAGGGCCTGATGCCCGGCATGGTCGGCAAGGTCTATATGGATGTCCTTTACGACAGGGGCGTTGTCATTCCGGCCTCCACCGTCCAGATGGATGCTCAGGGCAAATATGTCTGGGTGGTGAACCCGGAACGGAAAGTGGAGAAACGCTATGTGGAAGTGGCCGGCTTTTCCGGGAAAGGCGTTATCGTTTCAAACGGTTTTGAATCCGATGACTTGCTGATTGTGGAAGGCAGCCGCAAGGTCAGCACCGGGATGCAGGTGGAGGTTCGGATGGCGCAATCGGCGGAATATCAATCTGCTGCTAAGCCATCGGAAGAATCCCAATCCCGCTCAAAACTTGGAAAGGAGTAGCGCGTCATGGAAAGAGGCTCAGATAAAGGTTCGGGCATTATCCGGAGCATGATTCATCAGAAGAAGATAGTCTATCTGATTCTTTTTCTGTTGATAGCTATCGGCATCGCCGGGCTTTCGCGCATGAACAAGGACGAGTTCCCCACCTTTGAAATCAAACAGGGGCTTGTGGCGGGCGTTTATCCCGGCGCGTCGGCCAAGGAAGTAGAGGAACAGCTTACCAAGCCATTGGAAGACATTTTGTTCTCGTTTTCGGAGGTGAACCGTGAAACCACCTATTCCTATTCCAAGGACGGTATCTGCTATATCTATGTGGATTTGACCGTTCCGGCCAAGGAGAAGGACGAAGTCTGGTCCAAGATCAAGCTTCGGTTGGATGCGGCCAAAATGACCCTGCCGCCCGGAGTCTTGGCGGTGGCGGTCGTGGACAATTTCAGTTCGGTTTCCGCCTTGCTGATAGCCTTGGAATCGGCAGATAAGAGCTACCGGGAAATGCAGGAATATGCCGAAGACCTTTCGGAACGGCTCAAATCGATTCCTGCCACGGCCAATGTGAGCATCGTGGGGACCCAGAACGAGGAAATCGCCGTCACCGTGGACATGGACAAGCTGTCGGCCTACGGTATCAGCCCTTCCGCCTTGATGCTCAACTACCAGACTTCCGGCCTTCAGCTTTTAGGCGGGACATTCAAGACCGATTACGCTTATTCGCCGATACATATCAAGAGCCTGGTGGCTTCCGAGGAGGAAATCGCCAACCATATCGTCTATATGGATCCGGGCGGCAATACGATTCGGCTCAAGGATATTGCCAAGATAGAACGCCGTTACAAAGAACCTTCGTCCTTGGTCAAGTATAACGGGCATACCGCCTTGATTCTCTCTATCGAGATGCGGCCCGACAACAATATCGTGGCTTTCGGCGAGGAGGTGGACAAGGTGCTGGACGAATTTGCGACCCAGTTGCCGGAGAGCGTGACGATGAGCCGGATTACCGATCAGCCCAAGGTGGTGGGCAGTTCGGTCTATTCTTTCCTGCGCGACTTGCTGATTTCGATGGCGGTGGTGATTTTCGTGATGCTGATGCTTTTCCCGATGCGTTCGGCCCTGATTGCCAGTTCCGGGGTGCCGGTCTGCACGGCGGTGGCCTTGGCTTTGATGTACCTTTTCGGCATCGACCTCAATACGGTGACTTTGGCCTCCTTGATTGTGGTCTTGGGGATGATTGTGGACGATTCCATCATCACGATGGACGGTTATATGAACTATCTCGGGCAGGGCTATTCGCGTATCGATGCGGCTTGTGCCAGTGCCAAGGAGCTTTTCATGCCGATGTTCATGGCCACGACAGCCATCTGCGTGATGTTTTTCCCGAGCCTGAAGGTGATTACCGGTTACCTCGGCGAATTCGTCAGCTATTTCCCTTGGGTGGTCACGATTGCCTTGGGTACTTCGTTGGCCTATGCGATGTTAGTAGTGCCTTCGCTGGAAGTCCGTTTCATCGGCAGTGCGCGGGCGGAAGGCAACAGCCTGCTGGCGCGTGTCCAGAAACGTTTCTTCGACGGGATGCAGAGCGGGTACGAACGCTTGCAGGCGATTTGCTTCAAGTATCCCCGTCGGACCTTGCTGTTAGGCTTGGGCACGGTGGTCTTGGGCGTGGTCTTTTTCTTCCAGCTCAATATCCAGATGATGCCGATGGCGGCGCGGGAATATTTCGCCGTGGAGATTTATCTGGAAAACAATGCCGGCTTGGAGCAGACCGAGAAAGTGGCCGACTCCATGCAGCGACTGCTGACGGCCGACCGGAGGGTCAAGTCGGTGACTTCGTTCATCGGAACGGGCGCGCCGCGTTTCAATGCGATTTACGTGCCGATGCTGCCCGGTTCGAACACGGCCCAGCTGATTGTGACCACGACATCCTTGCGGGCCACCGAGGCCTTGTTGCAGGAATGCCAGCAGAAATACGAGCATCTGTTTCCCGGCGCGCTGCTGAGGTTCAAGCAGATGGATTACCAGGCGGTGACCGCGCCGGTGGCCATCGAGTTCAGGGGAGCCGATCCGGAAGTCCTCAAGCCTTTGGCGGACAGCCTCCGGCATTTCCTGTCGGGCATGGGGGATGTGCTGCAATGGGTGCATACCGATTGCGATGGCTATGTGAGCTCGATTGATATTTCTTTGGATCCGGACGAGGCTTCCCGCTTGGGCATCAACAAGAGCATGGTTTCCCTTTCATTGTCGGGGGCGTTCAACGGGATGCCGGTCGCCACGGTCTGGGAAGGGGAGAAGTCCGTGCCGGTGACGCTCTACAGCGAAGCCGTGTCCCGGCAGATGGACTATTCCACGCTGGAAAACTATTTGTTGCCAACCCTGTATCCAGGCGTTTCGGTGCCTTTGCGGCAAGTGGCCGAGATGCAGCCGGGATGGGAGCTGGAGTCTTATCCCCGCAAGGCGGGCGAATCCTGTCTGACCGTGACGGCCGATATGAAATACGAATGCAGCCAGCCGGAAGCGATGAAACATATCAAAGCCTTTGTGGAAAGCCATATTAAACCGAACCTGCCGGAGGGGGCGAGGGTGGAATATGCCGGGCTTTCTGCCATCAACAAGGATGTGGGGCCGGAAATCATGATGGCATTCATCTGCGCGGTGGCCGTCTTGTTCTTCTTCCTGCTGTTCCATTTCAAGAAAATCTCGATTGCGGTGCTCACCTTGGTGCTGAGCGTGCTTTGTTTCTTCGGGGCGTTCTTGGGGCTGTGGGTGTTCCGGCTCGACTTCGGGCTGACGGCGGTCCTGGGGCTTATCAGCTTGGTGGGCATCATCGTGCGCAACGGGATTATCATGTTCGAGTATGCCGAGGAACTCCGTTTTGAACGAGGGATGCCATTGAAGGAAGCGGCCGAAGAGGCCGGGAAGCGGCGTATGCGGCCTATCTTCCTGACTTCCTGCACGACCGCTTTGGGCGTGTTGCCGATGATTCTCAGCGGGGACTTCCTGTGGAAGCCGATGGGCGTGGTGATCTGTTTCGGGACCATGCTTTCGATTATCCTGATTGTGCTGATTATGCCGGTGTCTTACTGGCAGATTTTCCAGATAGGCGAGAAGCGGCGGATAGCCAAGCAAAGGAATTTTGGTCAGGCGGGGCAAACCGTTCGGGAAGGGCAAGAGGTGCAGGCAATGCAAACGAGGGAAGGAGGTGAGCATGAATAATCTAAGGAGAAACATACGCTTGGGATTTGGCGGTTTTGCCTTGGTGTTGGGCGGCTTATGTGGAGTGTGCGGGTTTGGAACCGGTGGTTCGCTTCAGGCGCAGACGATTCAAGGGCAGTCGCCTAGGCTCGAACTCTCGGTGGAAGACTGCCGCCGGATGGCCATGGAAAACAGCATGGCCGTCAAGAACGCCCGCTTGGATATCTTGGCTGCCAAGGCCCAGAAGCAGGAAGCCTTGGCGGCTTATTTCCCTAGTGTATCCGCTACGGCTTTCGGATTCGCTGCCTTGCAGCCCATGCTTGAAATCGGTTTGACCGACATCCTCGGTACATCCGATTTTGCGGTCCGCTTGCAGGAACTCATGGACGAGTTGGCAACGCAATATGGATTCAATGCCGAATATACGATGCTGCACCGGGGTTTCATGGCTTCGGTTTCGGCCATGCAACCCCTCTTTGCCGGGGGCCGTATCGTGAATGGGAACCGTTTGGCCGCCGTGGGGGTGGAAGCCGCTGCCTTGCAGGAGCAGATTGCCGTGCGGGATATGGACAAGGAAGTGGAGAGCGGTTATTGGCAGGTGGTTTCCTTGGAGGAAAAACGTATCACCTTGCAGGAATTAGCCACGCTGTTGGACACTTTGTACAAGGATGTGGCATCGGCCCGGCAGGCTGGCTTGGCCACGGAAACCGATGTGATGCAGGTGGAACTCAAGCGGGATGAGGTCCGTTCGGGCTTTATCCAGGTGGAGAGCGGTATCAAATTGGCCAAGATGAACCTGTTCAATACGATAGGCTTGGAATACAATCCCTATCAGAGCGTGGTCTTGGATTCCCTGCCGGCCTTGGACAGCATTTTCCTGACCGACCGTTTGGATTCCTTGCTGCCGCCTTCCTCGTATTTCGTGCCTGAAGAGGAAATCGCGTCCCGGCAGCAGGAAATGCGTTTGCTGGATCTTTCCGTCGATGCTTCCCGGCTCCAGAAGAAGATGGCCTTGGGCGAAGCTTTGCCTCAAATCGGCATTGGGGGTTCGTATGGTTACGGGAACCTGCTCAGCAACGGGGAGTTCAACGGGGCGGTTTATGTGATGGCCCAGATTCCGCTTTCGGATTGGGGCAAGACGGCCCGCAAGATGCAGCGTTTGGGCTACCAGATGGAAAAGGCCGAAAACGAGCGGGATTTCTTGCAGCAACAGATATTGTTGCAAATCCGCAAGCTTTGGCTTGACTTGACTGTGGCTTGGGACCAATTGCAGATAGCGCGGAAGAGCGAGGCCACGGCTCGTGCCAGCGTGGAGAAGCTCAATGCCTATTACCGGGCGGGGATGTCGCCTTTGTCGGAGTTGTTGCAGGCGCAGACCGAGTTCCGTTCGGTGGCCGACAAATGCGTGGATCAAGAAATCGCCTACCGGAACGCCTTGCACGACTACCTCTCCCGCTGTGGTGCCGGGATGGGGGAATGATTTGCGTTTTGGGTATTTTCAATGGGTTTCGAGCCTTGTCTTGGGCGTGGAACA
>CALUFR010000156.1 GCA_944319875.1 uncultured Bacteroides sp. | reverse complement strand
GAAAGGACTGCAAAAAGAAGCATTGTTTCCATTTTACATGAATTTTGGTTAATAAATCCTAATCCGTAAAACGGCAAACAGAACTACAGGGAACAAAAAAAAGACGTAGAACCGCAGCCTAACGTCGTCGTGGCCCACCACAGCCAACTCACCCAATAGGCGCAATCCTACGTCTATGACGCATGGACATACCTCGCCCACTGAGTGAGTACCGTAAATTAGCCTTTTCTGGTCAATGTGGTGGTTCGACGACGATTAGGCTATATGTCTCAAGGGAACAGCCAAAGCCATCCCTATTTGGATACCCAAAAGACTAAACACATCTTTCTTGTATCCGGCAACAAAAGTAATACAAAATCTCAAAACCATATACCCTCGAAAAAAACGATATCTGAAAAGAAGCCGGGCAACATTTCCTCCACCGCTCCACTCACCACACATTAGAATACAATACGGCCGATGATGGAAAAGAAACCTTACCTTTGCGGTTGCCCTGCGGTTATGCCGAGGCACTACAAACATACCCCAGCATTGATTAGACTATGGCGCATCCATTCCAAATAAGAACCGAAGTCCGGGATTTCGCCTTGGTAGCCCTCACCTGGCCGGAAGAAGTACCTTACGAAACCGAGGCCCTGGAACGGATGGCACGCTACCCGTTCCGGGCTATCCATCTCCGCAAGCCGGGCTGGAACAAAGAGAAGACCGAACAACTGCTGCGACGGCTCAGTCCCGCCTGCCGTGCTAAAATCCGGCTTCACGACCATTTGGAATTGGTAAAGGAATATGGCTTGCAGGGCTACCACCTGAACCAGCGCAACCGGCAAGACTTCCTGCAAATAGAAAAAGATGCCGAAACGGCCTCATGGCAAGACAAGATCACGGGAACACCGGCCAACGCCCCGGATTCCGCGAACAAATCCGCCGTCCCAAACCGGATTCTACCGCCCCACAGCCTGTCCTGCCACAGCTTGGAAGAAATCATCGAACACAAAAGCCATTGCGACTACCTTTTCCTCAGCCCTATCTTCGACAGCATTTCCAAGCAAGGCTACACCCATCACTTTTCTGAAGAAGAATTGATTGAAGCCCGGGGAAAAGGCATCATTGACCGCCAGGTCTTCGCCTTGGGCGGGGTGGAAGCCGACAAGTTGCCTTTGCTCCAAAGCTACGGTTTCGGCGGGGCCGCCCTCCTGGGGTCGCTCTGGAAGAATTACATCCAAGGCAAGTGTTTAAAAGAATTGGAAGAAGAAATAGAACGAACCTTTCTTGTCCTTTCAACTAACGAGTGAAAAAGACTGCAAGAATTCATTAGGAGAAAGAACAGGTATCTTAGAATTGGCAAAGTCCTTTTGATTCCTTGTAACAATCACATCAACCTTTTTGCTAACCGCTGAATAATACTGCAAAGCATCTTCAAAATCCTCAAAAGCAGATGACAACGCATCATCCACTTCAGATTCCCCGATTTTTGCAACCTCCGATAATCGACGCAAATTGCCCAATAACAGCCGGACTTCTTCTATTCCATGTTTACGAAGCAAGTAAGCGGCTGTCGAATAAGTTAATGCAGAAATAAACAATTCGACCTTTTTCTTGTAAGCCAAAGTAAACAACTGAACCGCGTCTTCGCAAAAAGGCTCCCTTTTATCCAACAAATCAACTACAACATTCGTGTCCAAGAAAACCTTTTTCATTTGTATTTTTCTTTCAAATATTCATGATACGCATCCCGAGCATTCAAGTCCTCTTCTTCCACAGGCATTCCCGCTCCTAAAAGGCTTAATACTATATCCGGAATCTCTTCTTCCTTCGCCTTCTTGCTATTTCCCACCAAACGTTGCAGATAAGACTCTATCAATTCAGACAATTTCAGCCCTTTCTGACGCGCATATATTTGAGCATCATCTACAATATGCTTATTTAATGGAACTTTTATTGTCTCCATGACTTCCTCCTCTTTTTATCTCTTTCCGAAAGCATCCAACAAAATGGTGTTTGAAACGGTATTGCAACAGCCGCCTATTTTCCGAGCAATAGGCCTCTATCCTATGCAATAAACGTTTCTTGCAAAAGTAAGAAAATTCCCCCAAAAACTTTATTTATGCAGCAGTTTACCGCCGGTTCGTAGATTCAAAATAGAAGTGCAACTTTTCCATTCCCCCCGAAATTCCTAAAAAATTTTATCTTTGCAGCGCTTTGCGGCTTCCTTATGGATGAGAGCGACCGATGCCAAGAACCGCCGATACCGGAAAGCCGCTGCAAAGCAAGCCTTATCAAATAACCAGGGGTGCCGAAAGGCTGAGATCAGACCCATTGAACCTGATGCGGGTAATGCCGCCGAAGGGAGGTTTCCGATTTTCTACTCTTTCCGTTTCCCCTTACAAGAACCGACCGAATACCGCAAGGCTTGGCACCCTGCGCAAAATTTGGCCACACCGCAGCCAATGGCTATAAGCAAGTCCCGGCTTCGGCGGCATAAAGCCCCAAAGTGTCAAACCGCAAGCAAAAAAAATAAAAACAATGAACCTGATAAGCAGCAAGCTGCCTAAGATTCAGTTCATCACCCATTCCGACAGCCGATACACGACAGCCGAATCGGCCCTGCTCGCCCTCTCCTGCGGCATCCGCTGGATCCAGTTCCGGCTCAAGCACGCCAGCCTGGAGGAAGCCCGGCCGGAAGCGATACGGGTGCAGGAACTCTGCCGCTCGTACAAAGCCCTGTTCGTCATCGACGACCATGTGGAATTGGCCAAAAGCCTCAAAGCCGACGGAGTGCATTTAGGCAAGACCGACATGCCGATTGCGGAAGCCCGGAAAATCCTCGGCCCGGACTACCTGATCGGAGGCACGGCCAACACCTGGGAAGACATGCTCAAAATCAAGGCCGAAGGCGGGGACTACATCGGCCTCGGCCCGTACCGCTTCACGACCACCAAGGAGAACCTAAGCCCGGTTCTGGGCATCGAAGGCTACTGTTCCCTGATGGAAAAGGCAAGGCAGAACCAGCTGGATTTGCCGGTCTATGCCATAGGCGGGCTGCAGCCGCAAGATTGCAAAGCCTTGATGAATTGCGGGGTGCATGGTATCGCGATCAGCTCGGCGATACTCCAGGCTGAAGACCCGCAAGCCAAAACCAAGGAATTCACGCAGCAAGTACTATGTTAAGACCGAAAAACCGGCTTGATAAAACGACTTGCAGGAAAGGCACGGAATCGGGAGACAAACACCTTCGACCAAAGCCTTTGCTTACAATAAGAACACAGCGTAAAAGCAGCGAAAAGCAAAAGCAGGCGAAGAAATAAAAAGCCGCCAAGAAAACTGCCCAAGCCGCTGACAGCCGAAAGAAAACAAAAGACATTCCAATATGAAGAAATTAGTCATCGCCGGGAAGGAATTCAACTCCCGGCTCATCATGGGGACCGGCAAATACAGCTCCAACCAGCTGATGGAAGATGCCATCAAAGCCTCCGGGGCCGAAATGGTCACCGCCGCCCTCAAACGTATCGACACCGGAGATGCCCAGGACGACATGATGGTCCATATCCGCAACTGCAACGTCATCTTCCTGCCCAACACCTCGGGCGCCCGCACGGCCGAAGAAGCCATCCTGGCCGCCCAATTAGCCAAGGAAGCCCTCGGCACCAACTGGGTCAAATTAGAGATCCATCCCGACCCGAAATACTTGCTGCCCGATCCGGTAGAGACCCTCAAAGCCGCCAAGGAATTAGTAAAACAAGGCTTCGTGGTGCTGCCTTACGTGCAAGCCGACCCGGTGCTCTGCAAGCTGCTGGAAGAAGCCGGCGTCGCTACAGTAATGCCATTGGCCGCGCCCATCGGCAGCAACCGGGGCATCCTGAACAAGGACATGCTCGAAATCATCATCCGCCAGAGCAACGTGCCGGTCATCATCGATGCCGGCATCGGGCTCCCCTCCCATGCCGCGCAAGCGATGGAAATGGGCGCGGATGCGATCATGCTCAACACGGCGACCGCCATCGCAGGCGACCCGGTACAGATGGCCAAGGCCTTCAAATTAGCCGTGGAAGCGGGACGGATGGCTTTCGAAGCCGAACCGGCCCAGCCTACGTTCGTGGCACAGGCCAGCAGCCCGCTGACTTCGTTTTTAGGATAAACGCAAGATAAGCGCACGAACATAGAAATCGAATCCTCGCCCCGAACGAGAGCGTCCAAAAGAATTTACTCCTTTTGGTTCGAAAAAAATCAAATCAAAAACACGGGAAACGGGAATGGCGAACGCAACGCCAGCCTGTCCCGCGAAAAACAAAAAGCCATGTCAGACACAAAGAAAAAAGCCGACAGCCGGCCCGAAGAAAAAATCATCTCCCGCAGACCCTTCCCCGGTTCGGAGAAAGTATACATGCCCGGAAAAATTTTCCCTATCCAAGTGCCCATGCGCAAAATCAACCTGGTCGATACCGTCAAGATCGTGGACGGCAAGCGGGTGCATACGCCCAACGACCCGGTCTATGTCTATGACACCAGCGGGGTCTATACCGACCCGAAAGAGGAAATCGACCTCCACAAGGG
>CALUFR010000155.1 GCA_944319875.1 uncultured Bacteroides sp. | reverse complement strand
ATTGGGGTTTCTATTCCCTGTTGTTCTAAATGTTTTTTCATTGCATCATTATGTACAATTAACGCATCAACACTATTAAACACATTTTTTTCTTTTTCCTTATATTTGCAATCTTCCTTTCGTATACGCAGAGATTCAATATCATGGATTAAAATAACAATTTTTGCGTTTACATGATATTTTCGGATTGCTGATATTAATTCTTTTATAATGATCATTGAATATAGCGGATATTGAATAACATATTCATCAGCAGCATTCTCTTTAATTAATTTTTTTAATTTAGACTTAGCAAAAATAAATTTTTTTAATTTGTTAGGCTGAGCAACAATATCTAAAGGAGTAAATCCATAATCTATTAGTATAGTCCGATCGTCATTTTTTGCTTTCGGGCCCGCATCTTTTTCGTTTTTATTTAGTATAGAAGTAATAACTATTTTTTTCATTTTCCTCCTCCAATTTTCGCAAACTATTCAGTACCAATACTCTTAAATATATCTATCTTTTAATTCTTTGATTGAAGCATAATTACTTTTTATATAACAGATATATCTGCCGAACTAATTTAAAAATAAAACCATTTGATCTCATTAACTTAATAAATAAATCTGTATTTAATTGTTCATAAATATCTTGTGATTGATTTTGAACCTTTTGATCAAATTCTTTTACTTCTTCTCTTGCTTTCTCTGCTGAATCCATTAGTAAATATGTCCGCATTGTTGCTGCAACGGCATGGTCAACCCATGAAAATGTTAATTTATCCTTATTTTCAGTCATTCCTTGTGATTGGAATTTTGTGTACATCTTCATTAGATTAAGTGCAATATTTACTTGCATATTTATATTTTTCAGCATTTTTTCCTTGGATACACTTTGTTCAGCAACACCAAAACGATACATATAAATTACGTAATCATAAACCTTTAAAGTCTGTGCGAGATATAATGACCACATGTTATATTCTTGATCAACGTAAAAACTATTCTCCGTAATTTTTACATTATTATCTTTTAATAACTGTGTTTTAACAGTAATCATATGCATTTCAATCCGCGGAATATCAAATTTATCATTCATATTATAGAGTTTGTCTTTATCAAATTTATTTAAATTCTCAATTACCTCTTCATGATTATCTGGAAATATGCGTGCATATTTTGTTAAAATCAAATCTGCCGTTTCATTTTTTAACTGTTCAATGAATTTCACGAAGTTTTCTGTATTAACCCAGTCATCACCATCTAGCACTTTAAAGTACCTTCCTGTTGCCAGTTCAATTCCTTTATTAATTGTTGATCCATGACCACCATTTTCTTTTTTTACATACTTAAAAGTATCTGGTGCGATTTTCTCATATTTCATTGCTACTTCTTCCGTATTGTCTTTTGAGCCATCATCAACAATCAAGACTTCGATATCATCTAAAACTCTTTGATCGTTCAAGGAACTAAGTGTTTTTTCTAATGTTTTTTCCACATTATATGCGGCAATTGAAATTGTAAGTGTCTTCATTTATATCCTACTTTCTTACTTATATGGCTTACCAATGATATATCATTTATGTGAAATTTCCTTCTTAATAAATATACAAGACATTAAAACACCTAAAATAAATAATAATATCGAAATTTTTATTCCAGGAACTTCATAATGAAGTGAAATTCTATTAACACCCTTATTAAGTTTAATTCCCATAAAGGTACTGATTAAAACTTGAGGACTCTCTTTTTTACCATTAACCACTACTTTCCAACCTTTATCATAAGGGATTGTTAACATTAAATAGCTCGAATTAAAGTCTTTAGTCGTTTCAATATTAATTGAATTTCCTTTAATCTTATCAATTTTTATGTTGTCTTTTTGTGTATCTTCTGAAATTTTATTTACCAATTTTTCATCTTCTACAGCAACAATTGGAGCTAATGATTTTACATTATGTTTCTTATAAATCAATTTGACATTAATTGTTTCGCCTTTTTTAAATTTTCCAAGTGTCACTATTCCATTCTTACTATTCCTTCCTTCTCCATCACCAAAAGAGTTATAGTTAGAATTTATATTTCCAATTTTATTACCATTCACATATAAGATTGTTTCTGGCAACTTGGACATTATTTTTTCAGGTAAATACATGTAAACAATTCCTGATTTAGAAATATTATACTTATAGCTAGCAGATTCTTTTGTGACTTTTTCATCACTCATATTTAAATAACTATACATTTTTTTTACACCAAATAACTTTTTAAATATCTCATTTTGATATTTAAATGGATTGTTATCTGGCAATCCTGGGAAATCAATTTTTCTAACAGCACTTTTATTCACTGGAAAAGCTATTGGTAAGCTATATTCATTTTTATAAACTTTAAAACCGTCAATTTTTTTATTACTATTAGCAATTGAAATTCCATTTTGCAAGGATGTAATCGATCGTAATTCATTATTACTTGTAATAATATCATCCGCATATTGATCGTTATTTCCAATATAGTATTTAATACCCATTAGACTATCCATTGCTAATGTGGCTCCATTATTATACGAACTCCAACGATACACTGGATTAATTCTTTGGAAATAACCAACCGTTGACATAAAGTTTATTAATCGCGTCGGTTGTTGCGAAACATAGTTTGATAATCCATTAAAATCATAAAGCAAAGGATCATCCGGATTCATTTCGTCAGCAGTTCCAATTCTGTAAAATGATTTATCTTCATTGCTGGTTTTATTAATCACTGGTTTTAGCATATTATAGCCGCTTGAAAACGATTCTATATTAGTGCTTAGTTTTGTCAATTTATTAAATACAACTACATTTGAAAAAATAATATCTAGCATTACAATTGGTAATAACCATCCGATATATTTTCCTTTTTTTATCGAAAACAAAATAGCAACTATTGTAAGTAGCAATACGTTTATTATTAAATTAATTGTATTATGAACACTAATATAATTTAATATAATTAAAAGTAACATCACAACAATTGGTATTTTTAGATTTTCTTTTTTTATATCAAAAGATTTCACATAATTACTTGCAATAATAATTAATACAAAATCAACAATAAATGTACCGCGTTGCGGATATCCATGCGGAGCTGTGAAACCATGCCATATAAAGTAGAGCGTTTGATTCCATGTAAATAAAAATAATATTCCCAATAAAAGTCCTGTAAGAATTTTTTCTTTTTTCTTAATTACTTTGCTGAAAAAAAAGCTTATTAAAATAAAAGTAATAATAAAGGACATATATATGTGTGGAAACCTATTAAAGGTAACCCCTGATTTCTCTATTATTTGTCCCTTGACCGAATTAAAATTAAAAAATAAATTATTAAATAAATCCTTTATAGAATAAACCCTATCAAAACCTACATGGACAGCAGCCTGATCTTTTACCATTCTTTGACATAAATATGAAGGAATTATACTAATTGACCCCACTAGAAAAGAAGTAATTCCTGTCACTATTAGTACTCTTGTACGATTAAAAATATATTTTTTATTCTTTACGCTTAATACCCAAATAAAATAAGAAATAGCAATAAAAACAGTAATCATAAAGGTAATATAATAGTTCATTAATAGCATTACTGTATATAAAATTCCAAATTTCCAACTGCTATCACCATCTAACAACTCTTCAAAGAAGAGCATTAAAAGTGGGAAAAATGCGATAACATTAAACCACATCTCACAATGATTATATAAAAAGAAATATGAACTCAGTGAAAAGCAAAGCGAAAAAATAATATTTATTCTATTATTTGATTGTCTTGTATACTTAGATTTGCTCAAAAATATGTATGTCATTAAGCTTGTTACACAAGCATTAAAAATTGTGTTTAACTCGAAAAATAATGGAATTTTGCTAATCGGAAATAACAAGGATAATAAGTTAATCGGTGATAGCAAATAATATGTTAAAACACTAAAAAATTGACCACCTAAATTTAATTTAAAAGAATATAATAAATTTTGCGGATGAAAAATATTTTCCCGAAAATATGCCAAAATAGCTATATATTGATTATTTCCGTCAATTATCGTAACGGAATTATTTCCAAAAGGAAAAATTTTTACAAAACTAAATATTATTACCAAACTAACTAAAGGAAGTATAAAACTTATTAAAATTTTCTTTTTTTTCATTATTACCTACCAGTTTTTCTTCATATGTTAATTTTTTCGTATTTGCTAATAGTAGAAGTAACATAAAATTGAAAGAATATTGGAACATATACGCTTCAAAAACATTATCTACTACAATTAATAATAAAATAATTACTAACGCAAATTTTCTTTCCTTATTAAATTTAAACGCAAAGTAGAAAATGACTCCTAAAACAACGATAAACGTAATTAATCCATAAATTAAAAGCAATTGCAAATAAAAGTTATCAATGTAAAAATAGTTTGCACGCAGTAATCCTTGATTCATT
>CALUFR010000154.1 GCA_944319875.1 uncultured Bacteroides sp. | reverse complement strand
CGCTTGGCGTAAATTACTGTAAGATACGGGAATACGAGAAAATGTGCATAACAGACTGTGACTGTCAGACTGCGGCTGCCTGGCTATCTGTATCTCGCAGGATTGCTGTCTGAAAGCTGAAGCCGTTCGGTTTTAAAATGGACAAAAGCACTAGGCGTTTCCGTAGGGTGTTGATTGTTAAGTGGTTGTGAAGTTATTACGTGCGGCCCCGGACAAAAATCAGCCTCTGGCAGAAAAGGAAGGCAGGCGTAGGGTTGCACGAATAGATAACGCTGCTGTTTTCTTGTAGAGGCTGATGTGGTTACGTAGTGGAAGATGTGCTTTAGTGTCTCAGTGTCTCTTGCCCGGTGCGTAAGCAGGTTTTTGTTCCGGACCATGGGCAGCGTTGTCTTTTCCGCGTCCTGAGAGGCGGTCCATCATCTCCCGCTCTATCCGGTAGATTTGCTGTATCTGCTTCTGGGTAAGGAATTCGCTGTACAGGTGGTAGTATTTCTCGCGCAGGTCCAGGATACGGCGGCTCTGGGCGAAGCGGCTGCGGAGGTACTCGCCTGTCTCTTCCTCTCCGGCATCGGGACTGAGTCTGCCGGGACGGGGGCCGAGATTCCAGATTTCCTGCTGGAAGCTGCAGTATGTCTCGGTGAAACGCTCAGTCGTCTTTTTGTCTAAGTCCAGTCTGTCGGCGATATGGGCTGCCTGTACTAGGATCAGCTCCTCTCGGGATATGCGCTGACTGCGGTCCTGGGCTCCGTGACGACGGGCATCCGCAGTGGTGCAGACGAGGGTCATGGCGGCGGCAATCAGCAGCAGGTCAATCAGTATTTTTCTCATAATCTTAAAATTTAAAAAGTTAATTCATGAATATGTCCGAACTGTAGATTTCCAGCATGTAGGTCCGGTCCTCTTCGCTGAGATTGTTGAAGGCGGATTCGATATCGCTCATCTCCACCGGCTGCGTGTTGTCGAGCCACAGGCTGAATGCCAGGAAAATGGCTATCGCCGCTGCCGCAGCCGAGCTTATCACGAGGGGCAGCTTGAATGGATGTCTTCTGCGGATATTCCCCGAAGTGGCCTCTTCTACAGCGGCATCTGCCCTTACCTTTTCCCATACCTTTTCTTCAAGATTTCCGAAGAAACCCTCCGGAGTCCTGTATGGCATCCGCTTACCTATTTGAATGAGATTGTAACCATTGTCTTTCATGATGCTTCTGTCAGTCTATTGAGTTCATGTATTTAATAATCTTTCCCTTTGCGATGTGATAGCTGGTCTTAGCGCTGACTGCGCTCATTCCTGCAATCTCCGCTATATCATGGTAGCTCAGCTCGTCATAGTAGCGCAGGTTGAAGACTAGCTGCTGGCCGGCGGGGAGGGTGTGTATCGCCTTCTGGAGCTTGACGGCTTCCAGGTCGCTGTAGTCCACGTATTTGTCCGCCTGCAGGGAACTGACTCCGGAGCCTGGGGTGTCCAGCGGTACCAGTTCCTGACGGCGGCGTTCCAGTATCCGCAGCGCCTCGTTCGTGGCGATTCTGTAGATCCAGGTTTTGAGCGAGCTGCCTTTCCTGAACTGGCCGATGGACCGGAATACCCGGATGAATGTCTCCTGTGCTGCGTCCTCCGCGTCGTCGTGCGAGACCACCAGGCGGCGGATATGCCAGTAGACAGGCTCTCCGTACCGACCCATGAGCATTCTGAATCCGCGCCCCGGGTCGGTCTTTATCGTCGTGACTATGTGCTTTTCCTGCAGCCGGTCCATCATTTACCTTGTCCTCAGTACGTACACTCGTCTGCTGTTTTTCTGTACGGCGCACAGGGGATTGTGCCTCTCGTGTGCGAATGCTTCGAGCTCGGCCTTAGCGATCTTCCGCTCAAGTCCGGTCATCCGGGCGTAACGGCCGACAGTCAGGTAGTCATGTCCCCGCAGGTACACCAGGGCCATCTGCAGCCGCTCCTCTCTGTTGAAATGGTTGTGAACCCGCACTGTCACAGGAGGTACGGCAGAGATTATGACTGTCCGACAGGGGACGGGATGAATGTGGCGGTGTGCCCGGCGGGCATCCGCACCGAAGTTTCCGCATGTCAGCAAAAGGGCTGCAACAGCGGCAGTTATCGTGGATTTTACAAACGTAGTCATGTGTCAAAAATAATTTAAAGGTTCTACATGTTCTGTGTGCTTTCCGGAAAGCGTTCTGCTATATAGACCTGCGGGAAGGGCGGAAGTAAAATCAGTCAGTGAAAAATTTGCGTATCTTTGGCGCATGAATATAGAAAGACCATCTGAGAGCTGGGGCGATTACCAGTTGATAGACTCCGGCGGATTCGAGAAGCTGGAGCGTTTCGGACGTTATACGATGATAAGACCTGAGCCGAAGGCGCTGTGGGACAAGGCGCTGTCCGAAGGGGAATGGAAGAGAAGGGCGCAGACGGCGTTTACTCCCGGGGCCGGCTTCTCCAAGGCGGGGAAGGAGGACAGCGGGGTATGGACCATGCTCGGGCGGATGCAGGAGCAGTGGAGCATCACCTACAGGCTGCCTGCGGTGAAAGGAGGCAATGCGGCCGGGACGGCAGTCAGCGGGAATGACGGAACCGGAACCGCCGAAGAAGCAGCAGCGGCAAAAATCCTCGCGGAGTGCGGCGGTGCGGACCTGCACCTGCGCCTGGGCCTCACGGCCTTCAAGCACGTGGGCGTCTTCCCGGAACAGGCTCCGAACTGGGATTTCATCTACAGGCAGGTGGCCCGTCTGCGTGCCAACAATATAAAAAG
>CALUFR010000153.1 GCA_944319875.1 uncultured Bacteroides sp. | reverse complement strand
CATATATGAGGAAGACCCGCACGGGTGTGCGCGAGGTCAGGGTCCGGATGATTCCGATGGTGCCGACAGTCATGAGGATGGAGACGAAGGGGGAGAATTTGAGCGTCACCAGGAACAGCAGGACGGCATATCCGGTGAATCCCAGAATCCGGCCTGGCAGTCCCTCCCGGTACAGCATGAAGGCGAGGGAGCAGTACACCAGTATCGTTCCTATGTCCGGCTCAAGCGCTATCAGTCCCACGGGGACAATGATGATGGCGGCCACCTTCAGGAAGTCGGCGGTCCGGGTAAGGTTGAAGCCGTAGGTGCCCATGACCCGGGAAAGGCAGAGGGCGGTGGCTATCTTGGAGAACTCGGAGGGCTGGACGGCAATCCCTCCGGGCAGGCCCAGCCAGGACTTGGAACCGTTTACCTCGTGCCCGAAGATCAGTACGGCTACCAGGAGTACCGCCGACAGGATGTACAGGGGCCAGGATACTGTCTTGTAGAACCGGGTGTTGAGGAACAGGACAATGACGGCCACCACCGCCGCCGCACCTATCCACAGCAGCTGGTTGCCGCTGCGCGAGGCCAGGGAGAATATTCCCTCGGCCTCCTCGCTCCAGGTCGAGGCATAGATGTTCAGCCAGCCGAAGACGGCCAGCAGGACGTAGCAGCCGATCAGGATCCAGTCCAGTTTCTTATATGTCTTTCCGGCGGGACTCATCGGTCATCTTTTTTAGGAGGTACGTAATCGGGGCTGGCGGGTACTTTGTGCAGGAGGTTGGCGTCCAGCATCCGCTGTTCCAGCCAGCGGCGGTTGGAGGCTATCTCTCCGTTGAGGTATTTCTCCACCATCAGGGAGGCTACGGGTGCGGCCCAGGTGGCGCCGAATCCGGCATTCTCGATGTATACGGCAATGGCTATCCTGGGGTTCTCCCTCGGGGCGAAGCAGACAAAGACTGCATGCTCGTCCCCGTGGGGATTCTCGGCCGTTCCGGTCTTGCCGCAGATGTCCAGGCCCTTGACCGCAGCCACACGTGCGGTGGCGCCCTCTCCTGCGGGAGCATTGACGGCCATGTACATGCCTTCTATGACTTTTTCGAAGTGGGCTGTGTCCACCAGCGTATAGTGTTTCTCCGAGAACCGTCTGTCCAGTGTGTCGCTGCCGTGCCCGCGTACGATGTGGGGGATGCGGTACCATCCCCGGTTGGCTATGGTGGCGGCCAGGTTGGCCAGATGCAGGGGCGTGCATCCGAGCTCTCCCTGGCCTATGGACAGGGAGATGACCGAGAGTGCCTTCCATCCGCCCTTGCCGTAGACCCGGTCGTATGTGGCCGAGGTGGGAACGAATCCGGCTATCTCCGAGGGGAAGTCGGACCCCAGCCTGGTGCCGAAGCCGAAACTCCTGACATATTCTGCCCAGCGGTCCATGGCGGCAGCCTCCGAGCCGTAGGCGGGATTTTCCAGAATATCCCGGAAGAGGTAGCAGAAGTAGGAGTTGCACGATACCATGATGGCCTCGGTGAAGTCCACCGGAGACTTGTGGCTGTGGCAGCCCACACTGATGCCCCTGGCATGGAAGCCGTCCCTGCACGGGAACCGGGTGTCCGTACTCACCACACCCTCCTGCAGCCCTATCAGACCGTTGACCAGCTTGAACACGGAGCCCGGAGGCTGAGGGGACATCACTGCCCGGTTGAACATGGGTGTGAACGGGTCGGCGGCTATTTCCTTATAGTATTTGTTGATCTCTCCCAGCACCGATACGTCTATTCCGGGGGACGATATCATGGACAGAATCTCCCCGGTGGACGGTTCTATGGCGATGACGGAACCTACCTTGTTGCGCATGAGCTCCTCTCCGTAGTTCTGCAGCTCCGCGTCAATGGTGGAGACTACGTCCTGCCCGGGTACGGCCGGCTTGTCGAATTCTCCGTTGCGGTAGGAGGACTGTATCCGGTTGCTGGCGTCGCGGAGGTAGATGCTGTAGCCTTTCTCTCCGCGCAGCATAGGCTCGCAGGTCTCCTCCAGTCCTGTCCGACCGGTGTAGTCTCCGGCCGCGTAGTCAGGGTGTCTGTCCAGAAAGTCCCGGTCCACTTCGGTGACATAGCCGAGCAGGTTCCCTCCGGCATTGTAGGGATACATGCGGGTGGTGCGGGGCACACCCCGGAATTCGGGAAACTTGTGGGCCACTTCTATGAAACGGCTGTACTGCTCCTGGGATATCTGGCTTACGAATGTCACGGTCCGGTATCCGATTCTGGTCCTGTACATCCGGTATTCGCTGAACTTGTCCCTGACGTACTGAGGGTCCAGCTCCAGTATGCGGCACAGCTCCAGAGTGTCGAACGGCTTCACGTAGCGCGGTGTCACCAGGATGTCGTAGGTGTTCTTGTTGCCTACCAGTATCTTCCCGTTGCGGTCCAGGATGAGGCCTCTGGCAGGGTGGCGGGTCTGGTACAGGAGGGCGTTGTTCTCCGCGCTGATCTTGAAACTGTTGTCCAGCAGCTGCAGACGGAAAAGCTGTGCGGCCAGGAGCAGGAAGGCTACCGCGAGTCCGGTTATCAGGTACTGGTATCTGTGCTTGCCGTCATTCATGCCGCCCTACCTCCTCCGGTTGTGATGGTCTATGCTGACGACATAGAGGAATGTCATCAGCAGCGTGTTGACTGCGAAGGAGATGCACAGCCTGAGCAGGCACTGGCCCAGGGGCCGGAAACCGGAACTGTCCAGGAAGATATAGACTGCCAGGCTGATAAGCGTCAGGGGCATGGAGTAGAGGAAGAAGTTCCTCAGTCCCATGGTCTCTATCGACTGGCGCTTCTCTTTCTCCCTGGGCGCTGTGACACCGTAGATGCTTTTGCGGCAGAGTCCGGCGGCGGTCAGGGCCGCTGCGGACATGCCCGTGATGCCGTTGCCCAGTATGTCCACGGCCAGACCCAGCAGAAAACCGGCCAGCATGGACGGTACGGCTCCCCATTTGGGAGGCAGGATGAGCACCAGGAAGAGGCACAGGATTATGTCCAGATATACTGTGAGGTTGATGTAGTTGTCCAGTGCCCCCTGCGCCAGGACCAGAAGCAGGACAAGTACGGTGTAGCGTGCCGCGCTCATGACTCGCCTCCTTCTTCCCCGTCGCTGTCCGTCAGGGCATTAAGTTCCTCGATATCCCTCCTTGAGACCACGTACACGTGTCTGAGCCTGGAGAACTCCTCGAAGAGGTCTATGGTCAGGTCATAGTTGACTCCGTCCCGCAGCCTGTGTCCGCCTACTGTACCTATCGGGATGCCGGGAGGGTAGATGAGCGAGTAGCCGCTGGACACGACTGTGTCCCCGTCGTCGAATACGGTATGGACCGGAATGTCGTGCATGACGGTCCTCCTTGCCGTCTTGCCGTCCCACTGAATGACTCCGAAGGTGTTGCTGCCGGTAAGGGTCGCGCTGGCCATATTGTCAATGTCCAGTATGGAGGATACCTTCGAGTATCTCTCGCCTGTGCTGAGAATGTAGCCTACGATTCCCCTGTCTGTCACCACGCCCATGTCCTCAGTGATGCCGTCGCGCTCTCCCTTGTTGATGATGAGGATGTTGTGAAGGCGGTCAGTGCTGTTGGACACGACCAGTGCCGGTATGTAGTCGAAGAGAGGGCTTTCCGCCGTAAGGAGCGAATCGGGCACGGCCAGGTCGCTCAGGGCGGCCTGTAGCCTGTCGTTCTCGCGGCGCAGGGCCACATTCTCCTCGGAGAGCCTCCTGTTGATCCTGCCGAGGCTGAAATAGCGGCCGATGTTTCCGGCTCCGGAAGAGAAGGCGTTGGTTACAGCCGAGACGGACTTGAGAATGTCCGAACGCTGAATCACGCTGTTCCGTGCAATGAGCCAGAGGGCGGCCGCCTCCAGGAGGATGAAGACGAGTAGGTTGATGAGGTGGAGTATGTACTGGTTCCGGCCTTTCATCTGCTCTCTGCGGAGACTGTCCTACCGCATCAGGAAAGGATACTGGGAGGGGTTGCGCAGGGCAATGCTGGTTCCGCGGGCCACCGCTCTCAGAGGATCCTCGCCTATGTGGAAAGGTATGTTGATCTTGTCGTAGAGTCTCTTGTCCAGACCTCTGAGCAGGGCGCCTCCTCCGGTGAGGAAGATACCCTTCTGCACGATGTCCTGATACAGCTCGGGAGGAGTCTGCTCCAGCACCTGCAGGACTGCGGCCTCGATCTTGGCCACGGACTTGTCCAGGCAGTGGGCTACCTCCTGGCTGGTGACGGCTATCTCCACGGGATGGGCGGTCATCAGGTTCGGACCGCGGACGATGAAGGGCTCCGGAGTTTCCTCCAGGTCGGGGATGGCGGCTCCGATACGGATCTTGATCTCCTCGGAGGTAATCTCTCCCACCTTGATATTGTGCTGCTGGCGCATGTACTGCTGGATATCGGAGGTGAACACGTCACCGGCCACCCTTATCGACTGGCTGGTCACGATGCCGCCGAGGGAGATGACGGCTATCTCTGAGGTACCGCCTCCGATGTCCACCACCATGTTGCCCATGGGCGCGTTGACGTCCAGACCGATACCCATGGCTGCGGCCATAGGCTCGAAGATCATGTATATCTCCCTGGCGCCGGCATGCTCGGCCGAGTCACGCACGGCCCTGATCTCCACCTCGGTGCTGCCCTTTGGAATGCAGATAACCATCTTGAGGTTGGGGGTGAAGAATGTACGGCGGTAGTTGATCATCTTGACGAATCCCCTTATCATCTGCTCGGCGGCGTTGAAGTCGGCTATGACTCCGTCGCGGAGGGGACGGATGGTCTTGATGTTGGGGTTGGTCTTCTCGTACATCAGCTTGGCCTTCTGCCCGACGGCTATGGCCTTGCCTGTGCTCTGGTCAAATGCTATCACGGAGGGCTCGTCCACCACTATCTTGTCGTCCTGAAGGATGACGGTGTTGGCGGTACCGAGGTCCATCGCCAGTTCCTGTGTGAGGAATGAAAATCCCATATTTCTGAAAAATTTATACCGGTTATAGATTCTAGTGCTTGAAATGTCTGTGTCCTGTCATCACCATGGCCAGGCCGTGGGCGTCGCAGTACTCCACGCTCTCGTTGTCGCGGATGGAACCGCCCGGATGGATTACGGCCTTGATGCCGGCCTTGTCGGCTATCTCCACGCAGTCGGCAAAGGGGAAGAAGGCATCCGAGGCCATCACTGCTCCCTCGAGGGAGAATCCGAAGCTGCGGGCCTTCTCTATGGCCTGCTTGAGGGCGTCTACCCTGGAGGTCTGGCCGATACCGCTGGCTATCAGGCGGTGGTCCTTGGCCAGGACGATGGCGTTGGACTTGGAGTGCTTGACTATGATGTTGGCGAAGAGCATGTCGTCTATCTGCTCACGGGTGGGCTCAACCTTGGTTACTGTCCTCAGGTCGGCGGGTGACTCCCTGAAGGTGTCCCTGTCCTGAACGAGCACGCCGCCCAGCATCGAGCGGAACTTCACCGCCGAGGGACGGGCGGAGGCGCTGCGCAGGATGATGCGGTTCTTCTTGCCCTCGAGGATGTCCAGGGCCTCGGGCGAGTAGTCCGGGGCGATGACCACCTCGAAGAATATCTTGTGCATCTCCTCGGCCGTGGCCTTGTCTATCG
>CALUFR010000152.1 GCA_944319875.1 uncultured Bacteroides sp. | reverse complement strand
TTTCTACTATAATTTCTACATAGTATTCTATTTTTTCTTGCGCTAATTCAGCTATACTGTTTTGAGCGTCTAATATTTCTTTTTCTATGTCTCTGACAGTATCTAACGCATATTCTTCATATTTATCCATTAAATCTTGGAAATCTTTAACGGCATCTTGCGCAGCTTCTTTTGCATCGCCAGTTTTTGCATTAGCAGCATTTACTTTACTTTGCAATATTTCATTATAATTAGAAATTGCTCCATAATCAGTAAATTTAACACCTTGGGCAGAAAGTTGTTGTTTTAAAACATTAGCATAATCTTGAGCAGCTTTTAATTTGGCTTCATTTGTATTTAATATCTTTTTATTTAAATCTAATTCTTGATTTAAATAATTTACGTATTGCTGTCCCCAAACCTGTTCTTTCTTTTCAGAAATTATATCTAATTGATGTTCTAATTCTTCTAACGCTATTATATATGGTCTTAGAATATCTAATTCTAATTCCATATCTTCTACTTCTTTTTCTTCTTTATCTTTTTTATTTTTATCTTTATTATCTTTACCAACTTTAGAAACATTATTTGGCGCACTAACCGTTTCTGGTTTTTTAATATTTACTTGATATTTTCCAAAATCAGATGTATTATATTGTAAATTAGCAATACTTTGTTCTAAAGCAGAAATTTCTTGAATAGCATTTAAAGAATCTGCATATCCCTCTATTTCGTTTGATTGTTTTATAAAATCTTCTTCTAATTTTGCTAAAGCTTTTGACGCTGTATCTTTTAATGCATCTATACCAGTTTTACCACTAATTCTATAAGCAACTCCACCATTAGCTCCTATTACCTCTTGTACATTTCCGGCACCAAATTGTTGTTCCAAATTTTTACGCATATCTGTACTTAACTGAGCATGGTTATATAAAATTGCGTCAGCTTCTTCTTTAGAAATTAATACAGAATTATTCGCTGAGGCTTGCTCTCCTTCTAATTCAGTTTGTAAATTTAATAGCTTTGTCTTTTTTTCAGACATGTCTATTAACATTTTTTGTTTGCTGCCTTCAGTTGCCAATATGAGTGCAGCTTCCATTGTTCTCCCTTCGGCAGTTAAAGATTTTAATAAATTTTCTTTTTTATTTTCAAATAATGCTTTTTCTACACCTTCAATACCTTCACTAGCCGCAACTTCATATAATAATTTTAATTTAGCTTTTTGTTCATCTAAAGCTGTCATATATTCATTATATGTTTTGTAATTGTCGGCATTTATTCCATAAGTATCCATTATTTGATTTAATGTATCAGCATTTAAAGACTTCCAATTCTGATAATATTCAGTATTATCGCCTTGTAATACAGCGTACATACGTTGCGCTCTGTCGACCATATCATCATAATTATCGGCTGTTTCAGGAGTTTCTTCCAATTCAGCCATTAAATCTTTATAACTTGCAGCTATTGAGTTATAAGCTTCATCGCTCTCAGAAGCCATTTCTCTTAGGCTATCTCCCCATTGCGCACGAAGTAAATCTGATTCATTGATAATATTTGAATTAAATTCATTTAATTTATCTTTTTGTTCTTCTAGGAATTTGTCGTATAAATCAATTCTTTCTTCTAAATTATTTTCATAAGTATCATTTACATCAAGAGTTTCATCGTCTTCTGGCTCTTCTGGTAATGTTGATTTATATCCAGTATCTTCTTTAAATTTATCTTGAAATTCAAGTAGTTTATCTTCTTTTTCGAAGCCATTTGTTTGTTCTTTTCTTAAATTTTCTAATGTCTTTCTTTCTTGCTCTATTCTAGCTAGTATTTCTTTATTTTGTGATACTTCTTGTTGTGCTTCGTCATTATTCTCATAACCTTTATAATCATTTAAGAAGCTTCCAGATATAAAATCTTCTTCTGTTATATCTGTTAAAAAATCTTTTAATTCATTAGTAGATAAAGCCATATTATTTGTTATTGATAATATTGCGGAGCTTACTGAACTATCCATATCCTCAAATTTCTTTTGAGTTTCTTTTGATAAGCTACCTAATACATCAATAAGTGCGCGAGTTTTGTTAGTAAATTCTTCTGTAGTAAGTCCAAATTCTGAATTTAAATAACTATTATAAGAACTTAATTTTAATATACTGTTTTGTAAACTTTTGCTTAGATTTTGAAAAGTAAATGAACTTCCTGTAATAACCTTAGTTACATTTGTATCCCAATCTGTTCCAATACTTCTCATTGCATTTTGAGCAGTAGATAATTTTTCTTGAACACTTTCCAATTCACTACTTACATCTTTACCAGAAGATACTGCTTCAGATTGTAATTCTGCTAATTCTTTTTTATACTTTTCTACATTTTCTAATTGTTTACCATAATTTTTAATAACTAATTCAGCATTTTCGCCAACGTTTTCTAACATTGGTTGATAAGTTTCTACAGTGGCTAAATCTAATTGAACTTGTAAATAGCTTTTTTTAGTTTCTTTTAATGTATTATATTTATCAGTAAGATCAATTACTGCTCTACCTTCTGAATCATAATACTTAACTAATTCTGGAGCATATGTTGAAACATAATCTGCAACTTGTTCATATTGTTGCTTTTGTGCTTCATTTAAATCTTCATAAGTAAATGCCTGTTTTTCATATAATTCTACTAGGCTAGTATAACTATCAGCTACATTGCTAAATTCACTTTTTTGTTCTGTTAAATTTTGAGTTAAATTTCTTGTTGTTTCATTTAAATTTTCAACTTGCTTTTGAAATTTTTTAGCGGCATCTTCGCCGATACCAAATATTTCAATAAATAAAGGACCTAAAGTTGAAATCGCAAAACCAACTGCGCCAACAGTACCAGGGAACGCTGCCATTGCAGAACCTAAAGCATTCAATCCTATACTCATTTTATCTTGAGCGGATGTGTTTTCATCCATTATCTGTGTTAATCCAGATATAGCTGCTCCTGCGGCTTGACTATATGTAAAAATATTTTGAGTTATTTTATTCCAATCAGCACCTTTTCCTAGAGCTTGTACTTGTCCGAATAGATTTGTAATTTGTGATTTATTATCTTTTGAGTTTAAGAAATCTTTTGCTTTTATTTCATTTGATGCTTGTTTTGATATAGTATTTCCACCAATTAAAGTTACCGTATTAGCGGCTTTATCAAAACCTTCGTTTATTACTTTTATTAATGCAGTAAAAAATTCTTCATCATTAACTCTACCATCAAAATTTTTTACAGTTTCTGATATACCATCATTTAATAATTTATAAAGACTTTCGCTAAATATAGTGCTACTTTCTTTTGCTTTTTGTTCTAATTTTACTTTATCTATTATTGCTTGTTCTTGAGTTGTTAAATTTTCTTTGTTCTCGTATTTATTAATGGCGTTTTGTACACCACTTTTATATACGTTTTGATTTTTTATTCTTCCATCATATAATTCAGAAAATTCTTGTCTCAATTCTGCTGCTGATTTACCAAATTGTTCAAATGATAAAATTATATCCTTAAATATTTGGTCAAAACGACCATCGTCTTTTAATTTTTGTAATGTTGTAAAAGAAGATTGTAAATTATCTAAATAATTATTAATATTTGATGCAACAGCTTCATCAAAATTTTTATTATTATTTATATTATTTCTATTAAAATTATTTAAAATACTGTCTTTATATGCTTGAAACTCGTTTTGTATAGTTCCTTCTTCAATAAAGCTAATAGAATTCTTTGTAGAAGGTTTAACAATATTTTCTATATAATTCATGAAATCAGTAGCGCTACTTAAATCTTGAGTTTTGTTGCCACTCATTACAGAGAAATCTTTAAATACAGGACTTTCTAAAACTTCTTTATATTTTATTGTTTGTTGTGTTAATTTAAATAATTTTTCTGTAAGTTTTTCATACTGTTGAGCTTGTTCGTCGGTAAGATATCTTTGTCTTTCATATTCATTTAATAAATCTATATTTCCTAAACCGAATTGCTCTAGAGCTTTATTTGTTTCATTTTTAGTCAAATTAAATGCTTCTTGGCTTTCTTGAGTTTTCGTATATTTTCTTAATGCATTTGCCTGCACTGTAGTGCCCACATATCCGCCAATTTGATTACCTATTGTTTTTGACATTAATCCAGTAATAGTCCTTATAATAGATAATAAACCACCTGCTGATTGAGTAGCATTATCAAACATTTCAATCATATCGGCGCTAAAATTATAAAAACCTTTTAAAGTATCTTCGTCAAATAAATTTAACCAAAATGTATCCCAAGCAGTTTCCATTCTATTTTGAGCTGCTTCCATTGATTGTAAATAAATATCATTTTGTTCTTCTAAAGCACTTTCAGAATTAGCGGCATAGTCTTGATATTGTTCAAACATATCCCAATTTTCCATTAAAGCTAATAAACGGTTAGCTTGTCTAGTTCCGGCTAACTGAGATGTAATAGCACGTTTTTGATTAATATCTAAAATATCCCATTTTTCTGCTAATTCAGATAAAATAGTACTTGCATCTTTTAATAATCCTGTTTGTTTATCAAATAACGTTAAACCGGATTCTGTATCGTCATAAATTTGTTCTATTGCTGAAGTATACTCATCATCTATTTTTAAATTACCAATACGCCCTAAAATAGCGTTTAAAGATGTACCGATTGTTTCTGGTGCTTCTCTAGTTACAGAAGATATAGTTGCCATTGCAGCTAAAGTATCATCTAAACTTAAACCAGCAACATCTGATGCACTAGCTACTTTTTGCATTGCTGAAGCGATTTCGGAAAAATCTGTAGCGGTTTTGGCACCGATATTAGCCATTTTTCCTAATACATCTACAGTATTAGTTGCAGAAATATTAAATCCATTTAAAACTGCAGTAACTTGTTCTGCTGTAGTACTAACACTTTGGTCAGATACATTTGCAGCCATAATAGTTGCTTCGGCTCTAGATCTAGCTTCACTTGAAGATAAACCTTGTTGATAATAAGTTTCGTACGCAGATAAAACATCTTGAGTTGTTGAAGCTAAAGCTTGAGCGCCTATAATAGCATCTTCTCTTACGCCTTGAACGGCGGCAGATGATTTTCCACTAACTATTTGAATTTGTGTTAATTTATCATCTACTTCTGATAATAAATCTATAACTTCTCCGCCTTTAGATAAAAAGCTATCAACGAAATCGTTTACTATATTATATCTTAACGAATTTGTTAAAGATACTCCTAATTTATCTATTGCAGTCGCGCTTCTTCTTGCAGGAGCTTCTAATTTACTAAGGCTTTCTACTTGATCGGTAGTTATTTTTGTACCTTTTCCTGCTGTTTCATAATATTGATTTGTTTTATTAATTAAATTATCTAATGTGTTACCAGTATTTTTTTCAAAAGCTTTTAATTGGTTCGTATTTAAAACACTATCAGAACCAATCGCTGCACTTTGTTTTAATGCTTTTTTATACTGATCTAATTCACTTATTAATTTATTTAAACCAACACTGTCTACTTTTATAGAGGAATCTTGAGCTATGGTTTTTAATTCGCTCTTTACCTTATTTAATTGAGATATAGTTTGAGTAACATCAGCCTGCAAACTAATTTTTATTTTTTCAGTTGTTGTAGCCATAT
>CALUFR010000151.1 GCA_944319875.1 uncultured Bacteroides sp. | reverse complement strand
ACGGCAATCATGGAAAGTCCATACGAATCCAATGGGCATCCCTCTCCCTCCACCTTCTGTTCGTTTTCAAAACCGTTGCGAAGACACACATAAAATGCGCCTCCATTGGCCATGTATTGTGCATATTCTTGGTCAGCATAAGGACTATTGCAGACACACCAATCTGTATATGGGCTCAGATTGTCGAGAAATTCTCTTCCCTTGGCTGTAGGCAGCACAGTCACGGTTCCATATCCGCTCTCAACTATTCTGTCAGGGACTCTTATTATCCGATATTCTGATTCCCCTTCTGCCTTATAATTATCCACGGAAGCATTCATCTCCCTTTTGTAGTTCTGTATAACTCTGCTGAATGCTTGCATAAAATCCTCATAACTCAATCCATCCAAATCAGAATCCAATTCCATGTTTCTTAATGCAATCTCCGGTTTCATCTTGATAAGATTGAGAACTTGTGAGAAACGCATGATTTCAGGCCCTTTTATGCTTGTATCGAATGCGTAGAAGTTGAGGTCTTGACATGCAATCCTTGCAATACCCGGTATGTACCTGTTCAGGATACTGTCACGTGTGATTCCGAATTGTTCATATAAATTGAGGCGGAGATAATCTATGAATTTGTTTGAACCGGTAGTATTGTTGCTCACAGAATGGAACAATGCCCCGTCAGGATTTAGCCCTCTTTTGAGTTCCATAGGCAAGTCGGCAAGAGGCATGTCAAGAAATTGCTGCAACTGATATGGGCATGCACTGCGGATTTGTTCCACGCATTTCTTCTTCTGCGTGCCGTTCTCCTCATTCAGCACAGACTTCTTGATTGCCTGTTCTTGCTTCTCCGTTATATATAATGTTCTTGCCAAATTCTAATCTATGTTGACTATAACCTAAATAGCACATTTATATTGAAAAAAGCAGCCCATTGGACTGCTTTAATCGTATCGAGATAGTTTGGATTTATTCTCCATCAACAGTGGTGGCTGATTCAACCGTATCCCCTGAAGTTGAACCTGACTCAGACCCGCCATCCTCTTCAGTTGAACCGGAAGATGTGACATATGCTGCCTGAATGTCCATAACTTCAAGAGCATCTGCTCCTTTGGCGTCCATGCCATGCATCTTAACTACCACATCAGATGCCCCTACAACGCCAACTTTTTCAGCAACTTTAGGCATAAGACCTTCAAATGCAGTTTCCTCGTTGTAGCCGTATTCCATAAGCCCATAATTGTATGTTGCCATTTTAAACTATTTTTCTATTATGTTATTCCACAAATAATTAGGCTTCAAGTTCCAAAATGTCAATCTTGATATTACAATTTCCTTCGAGTATTGTTCCATCGAGATTCATTGTTATGGTATACTTGCATGCCTTATCGTTATTTGTATTAAGGCCTACTGCTATGAGTACAATCTGCGTGTCAGAAGTAAATGCCATATAATTAATTGGGAATCTATAATACATTGGCTTATAGGTCAAGGTTATTCCATATCTCAAATATGACATAGGGCCGGAAGCCATCAGTTTCTTCAGTCCGGGAACATCTTCTACGCCAAACCAAGCGAGTATTTCCTCTTGACTATATATCTTATCACTAAGGGTTCTCAATGGGAAATTTACCAACCTCGGAAGGTCAGTTTCAAATGCTATGCTTGCAGATTTGCCGCTCATATCGACAGTAGGACGGTCTGTTGAATTCATGGTCAGATGGTTCTTTACAGTTCCGACTTCCGTCACATAACTTGCACCACTGTCATATGTCCTCTGACATATCATATTTCCACCCTCAGGTTGTGTTCCTTCTTCCGGCACACCTCTCATTGCGCTTATTGAACCGTTAGAAGGAAGTGAGATTACGGATTTGGTCTCATCCCAATCAACTTTCCCCTTAAGAGCATTCGCAGTGTTGGTGTTCATTTCAGGTATGAGAGTATTTCCTATATAATCTACATCTCCGCTTAATTTAGTCACGGCAGATTCTGCAGCAAACCCTTCAGTCGAAGGTATCTCTGACTTGAGTGCATAATCCCCTTTCACTTGATAAAGTGCTGATGCTGCTGATGTCATAAGATATGGGGAAAGGTCTACTTCCGGAACTTCAGGTATATCGTCAACGAAAGCAAGGACCTTTTGCCCGTCAGGGGTATCTACTGTGATATCATCTTTGGTGTTTAGGCAGAGATGTAGAGAAGCAGAGCCTATTTCAGTCTGAGTAATACCGCTGCCATAATCCCTTACAGACGCAAGCGCATATATTCCGTCATCAAGGGTTCCCATAATTTGGGTATTCTTCGGGAGAGATACAACTTCCTTGCCATCAACAACAGATATAGAAAGGGCGGATGCGACCTTTTCTTCCACGACAGTTATTGCTGATGCATTCTTTGCTATCTCGGGTCTGATTTCATTATCAATACCTCCGTTAATAGTATTGAAACCATCAGCAACGTTCTTGTTAATCGCCTCGACTGAAGATACAAGATTAGAGTTCACGGTTGCTACCGTTGCATTTAAATTCTGTATATCCTTAGAATTTTTTTCTATTGCAGGCCTAATCTCATTATTTATTCCGCCGTTGATTGTATTGAAGCCATCAGCAACATTCTTGTTAATTGCCTCAACTGAAGTTACAAGATTATTATTCACGGTTGCTACCGTTGTGTTAATGGTCTTGATGTCTGAAGCGTTCTTTTCGACAGCAGCTCCATCAGCTGCCATGACATCAACCATAGATTTCAGTGTCTCATTCAGAATGGCTCCTGTGATGGCCTGTTTCCCATTGGTATTTATTTTAGAATCAATTTGATTCTTCAACTGAGTGTAATTTGCCATTGTTTTAATTGATTAATCAATGTAAAAATCATTATTGAAGTCTGCTGCAAGGAAATCCCCGTCAGGGCCCGGTTCCGGAATATTCGTCTCAAAAGCCTTTGAAATATCCAAAACCTCAAGGGAATCCATGCCGTTTGCATCAGCGCCATGCATATGGACATTCACCTTAGATGCCCCTATAGTGCCGACAATGCTGGCTATCTTGTCCATTAAACCATCGAAGGCAACGCCTTCCCGATAGTCATAATAATTGAGGTTATTTCTCTTGTTCACTTGTGATAACTCTATTCCCCTATAAATAGATAGATAAC
>CALUFR010000150.1 GCA_944319875.1 uncultured Bacteroides sp. | reverse complement strand
GACCGTCTGGACTACCTCTCCGCCCATCAGAACCGCCATGCCCTCTGCGCCTGCATCGAAGAAGCCATGGGGCTGGAGATTCCCCGCCGCGCCCAGTATATCCGCGCCTTGATGGACGAGCTGAGCCGTATCCAGTCGCACCTGCTGATGTACGCCTGCTACTGCATGGACTTAGGCGCGCTCACCCCCTTCTTCTACGCCTTCCGCGACCGGGAAAAAATCCTGAACATCTTCGAAGACAGCGGTGCCGGCCGTCTGATCCAGAACTATTACGTGATTGGCGGCGTTTCGCGCGACCTGCATCCCGACTTTGTCAAGAAAACCGCTGAATTCATCAAATACCTGCCCACCGTCCTGCCCGAATACCACAAGGTGTTCACCGGCAACGTGATATTCCAGCAGCGTTCCAAAGGCATCGGCATCCTGACCCGCGAACAAGCCATCTCCAATGGCGTGACCGGACCGGCGGCCCGCGCCAGCGGATGGGCCTGCGACTTGCGCAAGCACCAACCCTATTCCGTCTATGATGAAGTGGAATTCAACGAAATCATCCGTACCGGAGGCGACTGCTTCGACCGCTACATGGTCCGCATGGATGAAATCCACGAATCGATAGCCATCATCGACCAGCTGCTGGCCAAGCTGCCCGAAGGCGATTACTGCGCCAAGACCAAGCCTGTCATCAAGCTGCCCGAAGGACGCTACTTCAAGAGCGTGGAAACGGCGCGGGGCGAGTTCGGCGTCTTCATCGAAAGCCGGGGCGAGAAATATCCCTGGCGGCTCAAGTTCCATCCCCCATGCCTGCCATTGGTATCGGTAGTGGACCTGCTGACCCGGGGAGGCAAAATCGCCGACCTCATCTCCATCGGTGCCTCGCTCGATTACGTGGTGCCCGACATCGACCGGTAAGACAGACTGATACCGACCGGTAAAACGGACCCGCATTGACCGGCAAGCCGGATTGGCATCGCCCAGGAAACCGGCCGGAAGCCGACCAATATGGAATCCGTCCGCTACGGCCTCCGGGGCGCAACAGCCAGGCCGCCGGCCACAAAACACCGACCAACAAACCCTTTTGAACAGAACAAATTAAGCGCAATAGGATATGTTCGACTTTAGCGTAGTAACCTCTTGGATAGACCAAGGCTTGAGAAGCGTCATGAGCCCGGCCGCCGCCATCACCGTGGAATGCGTGCTGATCGGCATCGTGCTCTTAGCCTTGTACGCCATCATGGCACTCATCCTGATTCTGGCCGAACGGAAGGTCTGCGCGGCCTTCCAATGCCGTCTGGGACCCAACCGGGTCGGCCCCTGGGGCTGCATCCAGGTGGTGGCCGACATGATCAAGATGCTGACCAAGGAAATCATCACCATCAAGCACACCGACAAGTTCCTCTACAACTTAGCGCCTTTCATCGTCATCATCGCCTCCCTGCTGGCCTTCGCCTGCATTCCCTGGGGCAACGGCCTGCAAGCGCTCGACTTCAACGTGGGGATTTTCTTCATGATCGCCGCCTCCTCGATGGGCATCGTGGGAATCCTGCTTGCCGGATGGTCCAGCAACAACAAGTTCTCCCTGATCGGGGCCATGCGAAGCGGCGCCCAGATGATCAGCTACGAACTGTCCATCGGGCTGAGCCTGCTGACGATGGTCGTCCTCTCGGGCACGATGCAGATTTCGGAAATCGTGGAAGGCCAGAACGAGCTGTGGTTCATCTTCAAAGGCCACATCCCCGCCCTCATCGCCTTTGTCATCTACTTGATTGCCGGGACGGCCGAGACCAACCGAGGTCCTTTCGACCTGCCGGAAGCCGAAAGCGAGCTGACCGCCGGCTACCACACCGAGTACTCCGGGATGCACTTCGGCTTCTACTACGTGGCCGAATTCGTCAATATGTTCATCGTCGCCTCCATCGCCACCACCGTCTTCCTCGGCGGCTGGATGCCTTTGCACATCCCCGGCCTGGACGGATTCAACCGGATCATGGACTACATTCCCTCCGTCATCTGGTTCTTCGGCAAAAGCGCCTTGATGGTGTTCGTCATCATGTGGTTCAAATGGACCTTCCCCCGTTTGAGGATCGACCAACTGCTGAACCTGGAATGGAAATACCTCCTTCCGCTCAACTTGCTGAACCTCTTGGTGATGGTAGCCATCGTAGTATTGGGGTGGCATTTCTAAGAAAGTTCGCCAAGCAAGGCCGAGGCTTCCAGCCCGCATTTCCTTTTCGATAGGGAGGCAAGGGCGAACCAAAAGGATGAAGCCACGGCAGCGACTGTAGTAACCGATTAGTTTTGACACGAAGGCTCGACGGAGCATCTCCAAGGCCCCGCCAGCCGCAAAAAGCAGAAAACAACAAACAATGAATAGCATAGGGCGATATTTCTCCAATTTCTTCAAGGCATTGAAGTCCTTGCTGATCGGGATGAAAACGACGCTGAAGATCTTCTTCCGCAAGAAGACCACCGAATGTTACCCCGAAAACAGGAAAAAAGACCTGTACATCTCTCCGCTGTACAGAGGCCGTCTGGAAATGATCCACACCGCCGACAACCACCATCATTGCGTGGCTTGCGGCATCTGCCAGATGAACTGTCCCAACGGGTCCATCCACGTGGAAAGCGAGATGGTAACCGATGCCGAAGGCAAGAAGACGAAAGTGCTGAAAGCCTACACCTACGATTTGGGACGCTGCATGTTCTGCGAGCTCTGCGTCCGCACCTGCCCGCACCACGCCATACAGTTCACCAACCAGTTCGAGAACGCGGTCTTCACGCGTAGCAAGCTGATACTGACCTTGAACCATCCCGGTTCGAGCCTGCAGCCCAAAGCAGCGGCACCTAAACCGGCAGCAGCTCCGGCCACCTCGGCAGCGGCAGTTCCGGCCGCTCCGACTGTTTCGGCAACGGCAGCTTCGGCCGCTCCAACTGTTTCGGCAAGTACGCCTAAGGCAGCTGAGGCAACTCCAGCCGCGGCACCTGCGTCGGCTTCCGCAAGCCCGGCGACGGCAAAAGCCCCGGAAAGCGAAGCCACCCTGCCGTTGAACTCTGAATCGACCAACAAATAACCGAAAGGACAAAGCCATGCAAGACGCAATCCTGCTCAAATTCGTATTTTACTTCTTGGCCGCCGTAATCGCCGTTTTTTCGGTCATGGCCGTCACCACGCGGCGGATCCTGCGGGCCGCCACCTACCTGCTGTTCGTCCTTTTCGCCACGGCAGGCCTGTACTTCTTCCTGAATTACTCTTTCTTGGGCGCGGTCCAGCTGATGGTGTACGCCGGAGGGGTCATCATCCTCTACATCTTCTCCATCCTGCTGACCAGCACCGACAAGGAATCCAAAAGCCCCATGTTCAGCCTCCGCCGCTGGCTGGCACTCATAGCGAGCATAGGCGGCATCTGCTTAGTCAGCTTCCTTTTGCTCACCAACGTATGGCCTACGGTCTATGAACCTTCCACGGCCGAAGTGCCGATGAAGCTGATCGGCAAGACCTTGATGGGCACGGAAAAAGGTCAGTTCCTGCTGCCTTTCGAAGTAATGAGCGTGCTGCTTCTGGCCTGCATGGTGGGCGGAATCCTGATTGCCCGCAAAAGAGGATAGCAGGCAGCCTGCGAGGCTTCGAGCCGCCGAACATAGGAACACGACCTGAAAAAACAACCGCCCGGAATGACGACCGGTGTGTCAGAACGGGTAAACTGCGAGGCCTCGAGCCGCCGAGCATAGGAGCGCGACTTGAAAAAAACAACCGCCCGAAATGACGACCGGTGTGTCAGAACGGGTAAGCTGCGAAGCCGCCGAGGGTGAAGACGAGGGAGCGTACTTAAGTACGTGACCGAGGCTGAATCCCGATGGCAATGAAGCAGATTACCCGTTATCACACACCGTACATAGAAACAACTACCATTAGTAATTATAACTATGGAACATATAATCCCCATGGAGTACTACCTAGTAGTCTCCTCCATCATGTTCTTCGCCGGCATCTACGGGTTCATCACCCGCAAGAACTTGATTGCCGTGCTTATCTCGATAGAGTTAGTGTTGACCTCTACCGACATCAACTTCGCGGTATTCAACCGTTTCCTCTTCCCGCAGCACCTGGAAGGGATGTTCTTCACCCTCTTCTCCATCGGGGTGTCGGCAGCCGAAACGGCGGTGGCGATCGCCATCATCATCAACATCTACCGCAATATCAAGAGTACGGAAGTGCGTAACCTTAAAAATCTGAAAGACTAATGGAATACACACTTTG
>CALUFR010000149.1 GCA_944319875.1 uncultured Bacteroides sp. | reverse complement strand
AAGGACGCACTCCGGGAAATACTGTTTCGGGAAAACACCCATGCAGACTTTCCTCGAAGGAATAGAGGTGGCAAGGAGATACCAATTGCAGGATGCAGGGAAAATACAACCTGATGAGCAGGTTATTGGCTCACCAGGTTGTGAGAGTGAGAATAGTTGCGTATCTTCGCAGATGGCATCGGACACTTTTTTTGTCCGATAGTATAGAAAATGTCAGAACAAGTCTTGACTATTACAGATTATAGTTATACACTTTTTTTAGAGAAATTAGTCGTCTTTTGATGCCGATACTGTCTTCCGCACCAAGTTGATGAGAGTTTAAATACATGTATGCATTGGGTGTCATGATGACATCGTATCCTGCCTGTGCGGCTTTTATCCCTCTGTTTTCACCCCTCCAAGACATGATTGTTGCCCTTTGAGAAATTCCTCCTTCCAAGATCTCGTCCCATCCGATAATTTTCTTCCCTTTTCCATTCAGATAGTTTTCAATACGGTTCATGAAATAAGTCTGTAATTTGGCTTCGGTGTTCAGTTTCTCCTGCCTCATTCGCTTTTGACAATGTACACAATTCTTCCAGCGAATACGAGGTGCTTCGTCTCCTCCTAAATGAATGTATTTGGAAGGAAACAGGGAAATAACCTCATCCAAAATTTCCTGCAAAAACAGGAAAGTGTTCTCTTTGGTACAGAAAATGTCGTTGAATACTCCCCAGCGCCCTTCCACCTCAAATGGACCGCCCGAGCAGGAATATTCTGGATAAGCAGCCAGCGCAGCCATGCAGTGCCCGGGCATTTCTATTTCGGGTATGATTTCTACAAAACGCTTCTTGGCATATTCTACCACTTCCTTTATATCCTCTTGTGTGTAAAAGCCTCCATAGCATTTGGTGTCCCATTCTGTAGGGTTGTCCCACATGAATCCTTTGATTGTTTTGTTTCGATAGCCACCAGTTTTCGTTAATAGAGGGTATTTTTTTATCTCGATACGCCATCCTTGATCATCCGTTAAATGCCAATGAAAGGTATTCATTTTGTGAAAGGCTAGCAAATCAATATAACGTTTTATATCCTCTTTATTCACGAAATGGCGAGAAACGTCCAACATCATGCCGCGGTAAGAGAAAGAAGGTGAGTCTTCGACTGTCATGCAAGGGATATTCCATTTGATGCCCTCCACACGTGTGCTGCTTTCTATGGCAGGAGGAAGTAGTTGCCGTAACGTTTGGAAGGCATAAAAAATCCCCTTTTCTGCTCCAGCCTCCACCTGTATGATTTTTGGGGAAATATTCAATTGGTAGCTTTCCTCCATCAAAGATGGGTTTAGTATGCATAGGATGACATTTGAGTTTCTTTTTTCTGTCGTTATTTCTGGAGCATATCCCGTAGCAGTTTTAAATAGATCCCGCCATACGGCTACCGCATTGAGCAAACTGTCTGTGATTTCAGGGAGTATAATCATGGTTTTTTCGTTTACCGTGAAATACCCTTTTTTTCCCACGCATTTCTGAGGTAGCGGAATAATGTATGTAGTTTTTGCTATTGCCTGGAATGACAGTAATAACAGTGATATAAAAAACAGTTTCTTCATTGTATTTTATTTGTAATTCATTAAGAGGTTATACTATAATCTTATATGAGCTCCCGTTATTATCATAATGCAACTGATATGAGAGTAAAAACTAGAAACAAATCGGTCATTAGTTTTGCGGGAAAACGTAAGTCAAAAGACTTTTATTGAGATTCAACTTTGCGCTATAGTTATAAACTTCCTATGTTTGTACAAAGAAGAAAGCAGCATCTCCTAATGGCCGATTTGGAATAAAGAAATATATGCAGATAATATATACTTCTATTTGTATAACATTAGATCTGAGATTTTGATTCTTCCATCTGTAGATGTTATTCCATTTATTACGAACTTAATAAAACGTGCATTTTTGCTTTTGAATATAACAGTCTGTTCTACAGGGTTGTTTTGTATATTTCCAAATCTACCTTTGGCAACGGGATCTCCCCATTTTACGCCATCGTTGCTTATGTAGATTGTATAATATTCTATATGTCCGCAATCTTTGGAATCTGCAGGCCTATACACAAGTCCTTTTACTTCTTGTGCTTGTGTTTCGAAAATGAAAGCGTTTTCATGGCAATTGGTCAATTTGCCATTCCAATATGTTTGTGGATTGTTGTCTTTTAAGGAACCAAATTTGTCTCCGTTTATGCCATTAGATGAAATTTTCCACATTGATTGTGATAAATAGTTTGAGTTGCAAATGAAATCTTGATTTTCAAACTCAGGCAAGAAATACAATGAAAAATTACCCCATGAAATGGATATTCTTGCATCTAAAAAACGGATTCTAAACTTGTCGGTTGTAATCGGTCGGTCTAAATGTATTATCTTCCGAAATCCAATAGTTGTGCTTTTTTTTATCTCTTTCCATTGGTTGTCTAACCATGCATCTATAGCGAAACTTTTAACTCGTTGCCCGTAATCACGAATATTTTCTTGTACTTTGATTACATTTATAGTCGATGCTTTTTTTAATGAAATAATAGCTTCTGCTTTGCATACATTATCTTCTGTATGCCATGAAGTAAATGGGTCATTATCGACTATTAGATTACTTTTAGTGGAGCCGCTCCAGCCTGAAATTGGTGTAACCTTGGCTTCTTTCGCGTAGTCATTTTTTTTCATTTCTTTAATTGCGTTGCCAAATTCAAGCAAACGTTGGGCGTCTTTTTGAGGAATTCGACCTAATGTGTCAGGTGATAAATTCAATAAAAGGTTAGCGTTCTGCCCTACTGTTGAGAAGTAACTATTGATTAAGTATTGTAAAGATTTAGTTGTGTGGTCATCTTGTGGGTTATAGAACCACCCTTTTCGTATGGGCAATCCGCCACGTGATGGATACCAAACTAATTTTTCTTTTTTCATCATATATTCAATTGTGCCTAATAAGGGGCTTGATTGATTCCGGAATTCTCCGTGTGTCCCATTTATGCCTTGTACACACCATTCAGTTTCATGGCCTTTGCCTGCTTCATTACCAATCCAGCGTATGTCTTTTATGCCTGATAATAAAATATTAGGTTGTAGCTCTTTGGCTCGACTGAAGAATCTATCCCAATCAAGAGGTACATTTTGTATTCCTTCTTTGTCTACGGTACCGGCACCATCAAACCAGAATAAGTAAACGGGGCCATAATTTGTTAACAATTCTTCCATTTGATGAATATAGTACTCATTATATTCATTTGTTCCATAAGTCTTTTCATGCATATCCCATGGCGATAGATATAAGCATAATTTCATGTCGTATTTTCGACAAGCTTCTGCAACATCTTTGACAATATCTCCTTGACCGTTTTTCCAGGGGCTATTTGCAATTGAATGCTCTGTATATTTACTTGGCCAAAGACAGAATCCATCATGGTGTTTTGCTACAAGAATTACGCCTGTAATACCAGCATCCTTGAATGTTTTTACCCAAGAGTCTGCGTCTAATTTTGTAGGATTAAAAATCTTGGGATCTTCTTTTCCTGTCCCCCATTCCTTACCTGTAAATGTATTTATCCCGAAATGAATAAATCCTAACATTTCGCGTTGTTGATAGTCTATTTGTTGGGTTGAAGGGCGGACTTTAGTCGCTAAATATGTGACTTCATCGACTGATGCGTTTGATGGAATATCAATGGATATCCCATTTGAATTGTTTTCTTTTGTTGAAGTGGTGCATGCAGATAAAATGAAGATAGAACTTATGATAAATAGTGAAATATAGTCTATTGTTTTCATATCAGTATATGTTGTTAGAAAATTAATTAGTAAAGTATATTTATTTGTTCTCTTGATCTGTATGTGCTTGGAACAGGATTACCATCCTGGATTTTGTTTCCACTGGTTATTTGTGAGTGACAACATACGTGGTTTTATGGGTAATAAGTAATCTCGCTCCAAATTAAACTGCCATCCTGTTGGAAAGTCATGTGTGTTAAACGGTATAATATATCGTTCTGAATCTCCAGGGTTGCCTGTTAAATATAAATTATTTCCTGAAGGTTGATCATATATGAGAGTGTATTTTCCATTATCGTCAGTATAAAATGGATTGTTCTCCAGATTACTTCCTGTGAAAAGAGCTCCGGTTGGAGTAACTCCGCATATTAAAATGTCAGCTGCTGCCCATCTTAAAATGTCTGTCAACCTACATCCTTCTAATGCTTTTTCAATACGACGTTCGCGGCGGACAATTTGAATATATTTGTCTAATTGGTGAAAAGGATAATCTGAAGAGGTGTTGTACTCTCGGTCAAAATCAACTTCGGGCATATTTACACGTTCTCTTAATGGATTTAAGGCTTTTTTTATTTCATTCTCATAGCTTTTCCCGTCTAATTCAGCCAAGGCCTCAGCATAGTTTAATAAAATGTCTGCATAACGACATTGAATAGCTGGAGCTTGACTTTTAAGATCACCGTCAATTGTAGGGGTATAAGTCGTGTTGAACTCCACATATTTTAACATGGAATATCCTGTAGTATTCTGAAAATAGCTATTCCCATCTAAAGGAGGAAACTCAAAAACAAACTCATTATTAGGACGTAATGGTTGTCCAGGTAGGCAAACTGTTTGTGATAAACGTGGATCTCTTAGTTCCGGGCTTAATTCTCTTCCATAGACTTTTTTAGCTTGCTTGCGTTCATCTCCGATGAAAGGTTTTCCTTGTTTAGTTAGATAATCATCAATGAGCGATGCGGAAACTCCACAGATGCCTCCCCCCTTGTTTAAATATCTTGTAACGGAATGGCCAATATTATTTAAGGCATCATATCGTTTCCACCATAATACTTCAGGATTATTGGTTAAATCTAATGTGATAAAAAGATCTCGATATGCCGTGTTAGGGTCACCTTTGGAAATGCTCCATATGTTTCTTTCGATGACTTCTTTTGCGGCGTCTGCTGCTTGCTGTAAGTATGAGCGAATTTTTTCATCTGTTATGTTTTTATCATAAAACGGATCAGCTTTCTCTCTATGATACTTTTCCCAAGTCCCTTCAAACAAAGCGACCTCACTTTTTAAAGCTCTTGCAACATCCTTATGTACGCGCATGGTTGAATTGTTATTTTGCTCATGCAGATACTTAATAGCTAAATCTAAGTCATGCAGGATACTATCTGCTATTTCGATTCGGCTATTTCGTGGACGATGCATCTGTTCTTGTATTGGATCTATTACGTCTGTTACCCATGTTAATTCTCCATAGTTTATAAACATTTGGTAATAATGCCAAGCGCGAAAATAGTAGGCTTCTCCTAAACATTGTTCGAAATCTATGCCTGTTTCTTTACAATTGCCAATGTTGTTAATTAAAAAGTTTATGTTCCTAATATACGTATAGTTCGTTAAATCATTTGCAGAACTTAATGCGAGGTTCCCTGCTAAACGTGTATCTATTACATTCCCAATTAAATTGTCACTATTTAAATCAGTGAATGCTATCCCTTGAGCCTCACCTACATAACCAGGGTGTACCTTTACGCCGGTTTCATAAAATTGATTTAAATACTGTTCAATTTCTTGCACTGTAGTAAATGCGCCGACAGAAGATAACTCTCCTTCTGGAAATTTGTTTAAATCAAAGCAACTGGAAAAAAGTACAATTACTGAAATATAATATATGATATGTCTCATGATGATTAAATGTTTACAGGTTAATAATTATTCCAATGGAATATACTTTATTCATGGGGTAATTCTTTCCGTCTTTGCTAGTTGAATATGTTTGTGAAGCAACAAAAACACCTTCAGGATCAAACATTGTAGGCATTTTGGTAAATGTCAATAGATTTTCCCCAGAGAAAAATATTTGAGCTTTGGTTAATCCTATTTTGTTTATTAAGTTTTGAGGTAGGTTGTAACTTATAGTTAGATTCTTCAGACGGCAATATGCGGCATTTTGAATATAGCGATCAGACACTTGATATACTTTACTTGCATAAGGAGCCCATGTTGCTCCTCCAGCAATGTATGGATTCGGATAGTAGGCATCAGGATTATCTGGTCGCCAATAATCTAAATGTTCCTTAAATACATGTACACCTGCAAAACCTTGGGCTCCCCAGAAATATGCAGAATACATATCTGGAGCCCAATCTCGCTTGCCTACCCCTTGAAACATTAAACTTAATGACAGATCTTTCCAACTAATAGAACCATTAATCGTATATTGATATCTGGGAGTCGTATTTCCGATTACGGTCATATCTCCCATATCTGTTAATGTATTTGTTCCATTGTTTATTTTATTGTCTCCGTTTAAATCCAAATATTTTACATCTCCTGGAACCCATTTGTGACCTGATAAATACGACAAATCATATTTTGTGTTATATTCATCAGCTTCTTCTTGACTTTGGATTAGTCCAGATGCTCTATATCCCCATATTTCACCAGCCTTTTTCCCATTATACCAGTTTTTAGCGGGGTCGGTACCACTGGGATTCTCATAAGCTGTAATTAGCGTTTTAGCATCAGCGATGGAGCCTCCGATAGAATAATTAATGTCTTTTCCTATTTTCCCTTGATATTGCATTGTCAATTCCCAGCCCCGATTACGTAATTTTGCGTTATTGGTTTGGGGCGCTTGCGCACCAAAAAAGTCTGGAAAATCGGCAGATGGGCCTAACATGTCTTTAGTATCGCGTTGAAAGATTTCAAATGTTCCCGTTAGAGAGTTGTTGAAAAAGCCAAAATCAAGTCCTATGTTTTTGCTCTCTACTTTTTCCCATGTTGTATGTGGGTCTACAACACTTGGTGCCTTAATATACATTTCTCTACCGTCCTGAAAATACCATTTCCCCATAGGTTCGATACCCATTACTCCTGCAAAAGTATATAAAGCAGCTCCATTCTGATTGCCTAATAGTCCCCATGAAGCGCGTAACTTTAGCAAGGATAAGTAGTCTGTAGTTTTTTTCATAAAATTCTCATGCGCAATGTTCCATCCTAATGAGACCGATGGAAAAAATCCCCAGCGGTGATCAGAAGAAAAGCGGGATGAGCCATCGTAGCGTCCATTTATTTCCAATAAATACCGTCCTTTATAGTCATAATTTATGCGACCAAAAAAGCCACGGGTTGCCCATCCATTTCGGATATCTTTAATCGTCTGGTTTTCAGTTCCCAGTCCTAATCCAGGGTTGGATGTTGATATTAAATTTGTTACAGAACTATATAGGTTCTTGTGTGAATAATTGTCTTCTTGGTATCCAGCCATTACTGCAAAATTATGCTTTTCTTTAAAAGAAAATTGATAATTGGTATATAAATTGATAGATTGATACTGGTCAAAATCTTCGGAACGAGTAAATTTTCCATTTTCTTCAACTCCTAATTCAACTCTTGTTCCTTTGTATAAGGTTGTGTTGTCAGCTCCAGGAATCATGGGGGCGACATTTAATGCTTGATAATTAATACTGTTTTGTTTATATGCATAATCAAAGAATATCTTCCAATTTTGGCTTGGGGTAATTTCGAATCCTCCATTTAATATTAGTGCATTTTTTGCAGAGTTCGTATAGGTACCACTTTGTAAGTAGGGTATCATTGTCAATTCTGTAAAATGTCCATTGGGGTCAATGGGGCTTACAGTTGGACGAAAACGGGCTAAAGAGTGAAAAAATCCCTCAGATAAACCTCCTTCGCCGAAAGGCGAATCTGTATCGGAATTTGTAAATTTTGTATTTGCTTTAATTTTCAGCCATTTTGTAATTTGCGAATTTATATTGGCGTTGAAATTGAAGCGTCTATAATCCATATCCGCATATCTTAAAATACCGTCTTCTGTATACATACCTCCGGAAATATAATACTGTGCTTTTTGGTTGCCACCACTAAAGCTTATATTATGATTTTGTTTGAATGCTGCATTTTTATAGTGTAACTTAAAATAGTCAACATTTCCGACACCATTGGCTGTATTCTCAAATGCAGCAACTAAATTGTTTTGCCCGTTTAAATCTGCCCAACAGTCTACGCTTGCAGGATCTTTCATGTATTGCTGTAACAATGCTATTTTTTCTGGGCTATATTGTTGCGGAACTCCAGCATTGGCACATCCTTGATTAAAGTATGTTGCAAAATCATATGAATTGGCCATGTCGGGAAGAACTGTTGGGGAACTCCAGCCTACTGTACCTTGATAGCTTATACGTGTTTTCCCGGCTTCTCCTTTTTTTGTAGTAACTAATATTACACCATAAGCAGCGCGGGCACCATAAATGGATGCTGCTGCTGCATCTTTAAGGACCGATATGCTTTCTATATCGTTCGGATTGACATCAGACAAATCCATTTCGATGCCATCTACTAAGACATAAGGATTTGCTGTATTATTTAAATTACCTTGACCGCGTAAGGTTAAAGTGTTGGAAGCACCAGGACGTCCCGCATTTACACTATTAACCGTAAGCCCTGGAATTAATCCTTGTAAGCTTTGAGTTGCGTTGGCTACTGGGCGCTGGCTTAATTCTTCTCCTTTAACCGTTGATACGGCGCCTGTCAAATTTACTTTCTTTTGGATGCCGTACCCAATTACAACCACTTCATCCAACATTTCTGTATCCTCTGTCAAGGTTATGGCTAAATCTTTGCCTGTCAGAGCTTTTAATGTCTGTTTCTTATATCCGATGAAAGAAACCTCCAATGTGGCGTTAGCCTGTGTGTGGATGGTAAAATTACCGTCGATATCAGTGACTGTACCGTTGTCGGTCCCAACTTCTTTGATAGTCGCACCGATAACAGGTTCGCCCTTGCTGTCCACCACTTTTCCTTTTACAACGTTTCTCTGCTGTTGTGCCCCTTGGCTAGAAGCTTCCAGTTCAGTGGACAGGATAATTTTTTTGTCTAATACAGTGTAATGCACTCCCGTACCTTCAAATACTTCGTCGAGAATAGTAAATATGTCGCTGTCTTTTGTAGAGACGGATACCCGGCGGTCCAAATCTACATGCGTGTTGTTGTAGAAGAAGTCAAAATCCGAGGCCTCCTCGATTTGGTGGAGGATGTTGGCGACGGTCTCTTCTTCCACATTAAGAGACAGGCGGGCGTTTTGTGCATAGCTTCCTGCGGCTTGCAACATGCCGATGGAACAGAAGAGGTAAAAAATAAATACTCTCATAACTAAAGGAATTTTTTTTGTGAAGGTATACAACGACCTTCCGATTTCCAAGTTTTGGAAATTTCGCTTGTTTTTCATAACTTTGTAGGCATTTAGTTGAAAAATAAAGTTCATGTGTCTCATGGGCTTTTCCATACGGAAAGATGTTGGCGCATTTTTCCGTATGTTTTTTTGTGTTTTCTATGGGGCTCTTTCTTTCATGGGCTTATAAGTTTATGTGTTGGTATTAGTATTTTGAAGTCACAAATGTGTGTGTTTGGTCAATAGATTTCTATTCGTATTTTTTCTTGATGAATATCGGGATCGTTCAGGTACCGCCAGCGGATCCGGGAGGAAATCTTGAAATATTTCAAGATCTTTTCAAGCCTTTGAGTGGTGAAGGTACCGGTAAAACGGTTTTTGTTCAAGCGTGTGTCTTTCACTATGAAATCCACATTGAAACGTTTGCTCAGCATGTGGAGAGCTTCGGGCAGCGGGGTGTTCTCGAAAATGATTTTCCCTTCGGTCCAGGAGAGTTCGGAGATGCCGGTAGTGCGGTGTCGGGACAGGTTCTGGTTGGAGGTATTATAAATCAGTTTTTGTCCCGGTTCCAATATTGCCCGTTTGGTGGTTGCGTCTTCTTTATAGAGGAAGCCGACTTTACCCTCGGTCAGGGTGGTGGTGACATACGGGTCGTCGGGGTAGGCTTCGATGTTGAAATGGGTGCCATATACCTCGACGGCCGACTGGTCGGGGGTATGGACGATGAAACGATGTTCCGCATCTTTGGCCACCTCAAAATAAGCTTCTCCGGAAAGGCTGACGGAGCGGGTGTCTCCGGTGAAGCGGGAAGGATAGCTCAGCGTGGAGCCGGAGTTAAGACAGACGGTAGTGCCGTCGGGCAGATTCAGGCGGGTGGTCATGCCGGGATTGGTACGTACTTCCAGCATTTCGGCCATAGACTCGGCTTGTCGTAGCTGATTTTGTTGCCAGAGCAAAAGACCTATCAGCGGGAGGAAAAGGATGGCCGCGGCGCGCTGCCCCCATTCCCACCAGCTGATGGATCTCTTTTGTGCAATCTTTCTACCTTTTACTTTCTTTAATGCTTTTTCGGTGTCAATCTCTTTGCGGACGCGCTGTACGTCTGTAGCCAGTAGGAGAGAATAGACACGACGAGCCATCCGACGGTTTTCTTCGGAAGAAGCAATCCATGCCTTTACTTCATCGCAGGCTTCCCCTTTGAGCTTACCTTCGTAATACTCAATCAATCGTTGCTCTATGTTTGTCTTTTGTTCATTCATAAGTGGCTCGTTTGCTAAAGAGACAGATGTGAAAGCGGAAGTTCCTAAACGTTCTTTTGGGTTTTAATACACATTAACGTTTCCCCAGTCTTCTTATGCTTCGTCCCTTTTAATGTTTGGCGGAAGAAGGTGAAATGTTTTGCGGAAGCAGGCACAATCTTTCGCAAAAACGGTGATTGGCAATATCAAGAGCTTGTTTAGCAACACCAAGTGGCTGTTTACGACGCTCAAGTGGCACTTTACGCCTCCCAAGTGGCACTTTAGGAGCATAGATTAAGGCACGCTTTCTTGGCATGTGACGCCCCGTGGCGTGAGGAGCTAACGGCACGGAGTGTCAGGTGGTCACGAAGCACGGCGTGAGACCATCAGGCAATACAGGCAGAGAAGGGCACTTCTTATAGCTTCACCTATGTTTTGTTGTGTTCCTGTTTCCTGCCTTCACGCTTTCACGGCCTGCTAATAGTCTGTCTATAAGCGTGATTGATTGAAACATCGGGTGAAACGAGTGAAAGATTCACTCAGCACTGGAAAAGTGAACTTGCGAAAAATAAAGAAGTGAGGATAATCGGATTTTCTCATAAAATTCGATACACAAATAGGAATCTGTTAGAAACAAGCTATTTATAAGCTTTTCTCAAAGAGTGAGGTAATGACTTGGCAACGGTTGCTAATTCTGTGATATGCGGTGTATTTCCACCTAAAAA
>CALUFR010000148.1 GCA_944319875.1 uncultured Bacteroides sp. | reverse complement strand
AGCTCTCCGGTATGCGTGGTCTGATGGCCAAGCCGCAGAAAGCCGGTGCCGAAGGCGGTCAGATCATCGAGAACCCGATTCTTTCGAACTTCAAGGAAGGTCTGTCCGTGCTGGAGTACTTCATCTCCACCCACGGTGCCCGTAAGGGTCTGGCCGACACCGCCTTGAAGACGGCCGACGCCGGATCCCTGACCCGTCGTCTGGTCGACGTGTCACACGACGTCATCATCAACGAAGAAGACTGCGGTACGCTCCGCGGACTGGTTTGTACAGCCCTCAAGAACAACGATGAAGTCATCGCCACGCTGTACGAGCGCATCCTGGGACGCGTGTCCGTGCATGATATTGTACACCCGACGACCGGCGAGCTCATCGTGGCCGGCGGCGAGGAAATCACCGAGGAGATTGCCCAGAAGATCGAGGACTCTCCCATCGAGAGCGTCGAAATCCGCTCCGTGCTCACCTGCGAGTCCAAGAAAGGCGTCTGCGCCAAGTGCTACGGCCGCAACCTGGCCACCAGCCGCATGGTGCAGAAGGGCGAGGCTGTCGGTGTCATCGCCGCACAGTCCATCGGCGAGCCGGGTACACAGCTGACCCTCCGTACGTTCCACGCCGGTGGTACGGCGGCCAACATCGCCGCCAATGCCAGCATCGTGGCCAAGAACGACGCGCGCCTCGAGTTCGAGGAACTGCGCACCGTGGATGTGGTCGACGAAGCAGGCGTACCCGCCAAGGTAGTGGTAGGCCGTCTGGCCGAGCTGCGCTTTGTCGATGTCAACACCGACATTGTCCTCTCCACCCACAACGTGCCCTACGGCTCAACGCTTTATGCCAACGACGGCGAAGTGGTGGAGAAAGGCAAGCTCATTGCCCGTTGGGACCCCTTCAACGCGGTCATCATCACCGAAGCCAGCGGTAAGATCGAGTTCGAGGACGTCATCGAGAACGTTACGTTCAAGGTAGAGTCCGACGAATCCACCGGTCTGCGCGAAATCATCGTCATCGAGTCCAAGGACAAGACCAAGGTGCCCACCGCACACATCATGACCGAGGACGGCGAGCTCATCCGCACCTACAACCTCCCCGTGGGTGGCCACGTGGTGGTCGAGGACGGCCAGAAGGTGAAGGCCGGCGAAGTCATCGTGAAGATTCCGCGTGCCGTCGGCAAGGCCGGCGATATCACGGGTGGTCTTCCGCGTGTCACCGAGCTGTTCGAAGCCCGCAACCCGTCGAACCCCGCCGTGGTTTCCGAAATCGACGGCGAGATCACCATGGGCAAGGTGAAGCGTGGTAACCGCGAGATCATCGTCACCTCCAAGGGCGGTGAGGTCAAGAAATACCTCGTGCCCCTGTCCAAGCAGATTTTGGTACAGGAGAACGACTATGTGCGTGCCGGCACGCCGTTGTCCGACGGTGCCATCACGCCTGCCGACATCCTGGCCATCAAGGGCCCCACGGCTGTCCAGGAATACATTGTCAACGAGGTGCAGGACGTTTACCGCCTCCAGGGTGTGAAGATCAACGACAAGCACTTCGAGATCATCGTGCGTCAGATGATGCGCAAGGTCGAGATCAACGAACCCGGCGACACCCGCTTCCTCGAGCAGCAGGTGGTCGACAAAGTCGAGTTCATGGAAGAGAACGACCGCATCTGGGGCAAGAAGGTGGTAGTAGACGCCGGCGATTCGCAGACCCTGCAGCCGGGCCAGATTGTCACCGCCCGCAAGCTGCGTGACGAGAACTCCATGCTGAAGCGTCGTGACCTCCGGTTGGTACAGGTGCGCGAAGCCCTGCCCGCCACGTCCACGCAGATCCTTCAGGGTATCACGCGTGCCGCCCTGCAGACGTCGAGCTTCATGTCCGCCGCCTCCTTCCAGGAGACGACGAAGGTACTCAACGAGGCCGCCATCAACGGCAAGGTCGACAAGCTCGAGGGTATGAAGGAGAACGTCATCTGCGGTCACCTCATCCCCGCCGGTACCGGCCAGCGCGAGTTCGACAAGATCATCGTAGGTTCCAAGGAAGAATACGACCGTATGCTTGCCAACAAGAAAACTGTTCTGGACTACAGCGATGTAGAAGAGAAGGACGAGGAAGAATAACCCTGCAAATCATACGTCATTTCCAATACTCCGGGGAGGGTGTCCGATGGGACGTCCTCCCCGGTTTTTTATGCGAACTCCCTCGCAAAAACAACCTGATTTTTGGGTTTTATCAGCTAAATGACTATTTTTGCGACTGAACCTTAAGCTGATTAAGAAAAGAAGCCATGAAGAACAATCTGAACTTGTATTTTACAGCCATTGCCTCGACCCTGTTTCAACTTCCGTCTTCGGCAGCCGCGGCAGAGCCGGAAAACACCGCCTCCGCACGCCCTAATTTGCTGGTGGTAATGGCCGACCAGTTTCGTGGCGACGCCTTTGGATTTAGAGGAAAAGAAGCGGTGAAGACCCCGAATTTCGATGCCTTTTCTAAAGAAGCTGTCGTGCTTACCCAGGCTGTCAGCGGATATCCGGTCTCTTCTCCGGCCAGGGGCATGTTCCTTTCGGGAGCCTATCCGCATGTGAATGGAGTTATTACCAACTGCCAGTCCGAATCTGCGACGCAAGATGTCGAGCTTCGCGAAGACCTGACTTGCTGGTCGGATGTGCTCCATGCGGAAGGATATCATACGGCCTATATCGGGAAGTGGCATTTGGACAAGCCTGTGAGGCCTTTCATTGACTGTTACAACAATAGAGGGAAAATAGCCTGGAACGAATGGTGCCCTCCCCACAGAAGACACGGCTTTGATTATTGGGTGGCCTATGGCACATACGACTGGCATCTGAAGCCGATGTATTGGAATACGGACGCCGGTCGCCAGGAGTTTTATTATGTCGACCGGTGGGGGCCTGCATACGAAGCCGATCTTGCCATTCATTATCTTGACAGCATCAAGGGTTCAGACCGGCCGTTTGCCATGATGGTATCCATGAATCCTCCTCACACCGGCTATGAGTTGGTCCCCGACAAGTATAAGAAACTGTATGAGGGATTGAATGTGGACTCTATCGTGGCTCAGATGCCCCATCTCAGGAATGCGGACAAGCAGTATATCGAGCTTTTCAAGAAAAGCCTGCCGGATTATTATGCCTGCATATCAGGGGTGGACGAACAATTCGGGCGAATTGTCAAGGCGCTCAAGCGAAACGGCCTGTTCGATCATACGATTGTGGTATTTGTCTCTGATCATGGTGACTCCATGGGTATGCACGAAAATATCGGGAAGAATATATTTTATGAAGAAGCCATGCGGGTTCCTTTCATGATTTCATGGGGAGGCAGGTTGTCGCCAAGAACGGACGAAGCCCTGTTGTTCTCCCTTGAAGATTTTTGTCCGACCATCTTGGCCCTGATGGGACTGGAGAATAAAATCCCCTCTTCCGTGCAAACCCGTAACCTGAGTAAACAGCTTGCCGGAAGTCGTGAGGACATGCCCGAATATCAGCTGTATATGCGCTACAGTCTGGTGAACGCGACCGGGAAAAATCCGGACACGGGAACCAGAGGCGTGCGCGACAAGCGATATACATACGCCGCCGTATTCCGGGAAGGAGCCATTACGGAAGAATATCTTTTTGACCGGGAAAACGATCCTTATCAGATGACCAATCTGGCTGACAAGGAAGCGAAGCTGGCGGGTGAGCTCAGAAAGGCGCTGGCCGGGATGCTGGCTGTGGCAGGGGATCCTGCGTATGCGGTTTTCTCCGGCGCAAGCGGCAAATAGCGGAAAGTGCCTCCCCGTGCCCGAAATTCCCTCCCTCGAAATTTGGAGATTTCGGAAACTTATCCTATCTTTGCGCCCCGAAATCAGTAGGAGAGGTGCTCGAGTGGTTGAAGAGGCACGCCTGGAAAGCGTGTATACCCCTAAAGGGTATCACGAGTTCGAATCTCGTTCTCTCCGCGTTTTTTTTTTGTTTTCGTAGTTAGAATTTTTAAATGAAGGATGCGTCCGGCCCTGCCGGCGCATTTTTTTTTATCTCCTGTTTTCTTCCTCCAGCGCCCTGAGCACCGCCTTGGGCAGGGGCGCCACGTCCTGGGCGATGCGCATTCGCGAGTCGGCCAGGCGGCGACGTTCCTCCTCCACCTCCTCCGGAATGAAGTAGACGTGGATTAGGGCAAGGAGCGAGCTGTAGATGCGGTCCACCGTCACCAGCGTCAGCGAGCCGTCCGGACGGGTGGGGGACAGCTTGGCCATGGTGCGGCGGTCTAGGCCCACTACGGCGGCAAACCGGCGGTCGGACGTCAGCCGCCATCTTTTCCTGATTTCATGCAGCTCGCGAGCAGCCGTGGCTACCCATGGATTGGCTTTACCTGTTTTCGTTTCTTCGGGCATGTCTCACGGCTGCTTATCTGATGGGCACAATCCACGCTCGTGCGGAAAAAGTTATTAAAAAGTCCGAACGAACCTGAAGAATGGTACATCCATGGATGCGCCACCCCCTCTAAAAGTTCACTTATCTTTGTGGAAAAAATATGGGATGTATGCTGCCGCAAAGGTAGTAGACTTAACTTAATTAACCAAACGAATAATGGAAAAGATATTAACCGATCAGAACGCTGAGTTCCGGCCCTCGCGTTTCACCACCCTGCACGACACCGTGCCCGTACCCACCACGTGGGATGCCCTGGTAGAAGAAATCCGCGGAGGGCGCCACTTCAGCCTCACCTGTCTCTACCGCGAGACCTGCATCCGCCTGGCGCAGGCCGAGGCCGCGGGCGACACCGCCACCGCCGAAGAGCAGAAGCGTCGCAAGTCCTCTCTCAAGACCGCTCAGGCAGCGGCCTTCGTCTGTGGCGTGATCCTTGAGGGCGGGCGCAGCAGCCGCCACGTCCGCGGCTATTCGGGCTTCGTGATGGTGGACATCGACGGCGTGGAGCCCGACCGCCTGGACGACCTGGCCGCCCGGGTGAAGGCCGATGCCCACACCTTCCTGTCCTACGTCACCCTCTCCGGCCGCGGACTGCGGATAGTGGCCCGCGTCTCGCCCGTGCCCGCCGACGCCACTGCCTTCGCCCGCGCCTGGCAGGGCGTCAACGACTACTACGCCCGCCTGACGGGCATGCCCATCGACGCCCAGTGCAAGAACGCCACCCGCATGTCCGTCCTCTGCCACGACGCCTCCGTCCACTACCGTCCCGAGGCCGAACCCCTGGCGGTGAACCTCGAGGCGCCCGCACGCCCCCGTGCCTCGCGTGGACGGCCCGTGCGGGCGAAGAGCGCCGCGCCCACCGTGCGCCGCCTGGTGGAGGACGACGGCATCCGCTACGAGCCCGGCAGCCACAACGCCTACGTCAGCCGCTGCCTCTACTGGATGAACCGCTTCGGCGTCACCGAGGCCGATGCCGAGGCGTGGGCCCTTGCCGAGTTTGCCGACTACGAAGCCGCCGAACACTCCGTCTCCGCCACCGTGCGCAGTTGCTACGCCCTGACCGCCGAGCACGCCACCTGCCGCCTCGCGCGCTATGCGCGTGCACGTACCTCTTCCAATTCCTCGGGCGGCACCCGTGCGCCCCGTGCGCCCCGTGTCTCGGTGGAGCAGATGGAGCAGTTCATCGGCCGCTGGTGCCGCCTGCGGCGCAACCTCCTCATCCATCAGCTGGAAGTGTGCCTCCTCGGCGAGGCGGGTGAAGACGCCTCCGCCTCCTGGCAACTGATGACCGACGCCCTGGAGAACTCCCTGTGGCGAGCCATGCAGCACGACGGACTGGACGTCGACCTCTTCCGCCTGCGCACGCTGCTTCAGAGCGACTTCGTGCCCACGTACCACCCCCTGCAGCGCTACCTCGACACCCTGCCGCCCTGGGACGGCACGACGGACCACATCGGCCGCCTGGCGCGCATGGTGGTGTGTCGCGGCGCGTCGGCCGACGAGTTCGACTATTACTTCCGCCGCTGGCTGGTGGGGCTGCTGGCCGCTGCGCTGGACGACGCCGTGGTGAACCACGAAATCCTCGTTCTCCTCGGTCCCCAAGGCTCCTTCAAGAGCTCCTTCTTCGAGAACCTGCTGCCGCCCTGCCTGCGCCGCTACTACACCACGAAGACCAACTCCCAGCGTCTCACCAAGGACGACCTCTTCACCATGACGGAGAACCTGCTCGTCAACTTCGAGGAGATAGACTCCATGCAGCGCCCCGAGCTGAACCAGCTGAAGGCCATGACCACCACGCTCTACATCAACGAGCGTCCTGCCTACGGCCGAAACAAGGTGCGCCTGCCCCACGTGGCCTCCTTCTGCGCCACGGGCAACAACCTGCAGTTCCTCACCGACGACACCGGAAACCGCCGCTGGCTGCCCTTCGAGGTGGAGCGCATCGAGAACCCCTGGACCACGCCCATCGACTACGCGGGCGTCTACGCCCAGGCCAAGGCCCTGCTCGACAGCGGCTTCCGCTACTGGTTCCAGGGCGAGGAAGTGGAGGCGCTCAACCTCCGCAACCGCCGCTTCGAGGCGCCCAATCCCGCCCGCGAGCTCATCCTCTCCCACTACCGCCGCCCCTCCGCACTGGAGAAGGGCCGCTACATGACGGCCTCGCAGATCTGCGCCCGCTTCGCGCCGATGCGCCTCAGTCCCGTGCAGGTGAACCGTGTGCTGTCGGAACTGGGGTTTGAACATCGCCGCACTCATTACGGACGTTTCTGGCTATTGGTAGACCGGAGTCAAAGCGAGATGAACAGTGTACTTCCGGAATCTCTCTCAGAACGTGACGAAAAAAGCATGACGCAGTAAACCGTGAATAATCAGCGTGTTACGGTGACGCGAAAAAACGTCTGCAAACATTACGCGAGAAAAATAAATAAATAGCCTGCCTTTAAAGGCAGCCTATTTATTTATTGTATTACAAAAAAGTTTGTATAGCTTCTTGACGCGACGCAGTAACTGCTTGGGTATGTGTTGCTTACTGCGTCAAACTTTAAAATTCCACTTATTTATTCTTCATTATGAAAACTATCATCTACACCCGCCGTTCCCTGGCCTGCCAGTATTTCCCCGATCTCGAGCCCGAGCAGGCCGTCCGCCGTCTCACCTCCTGGATCCGCCGCTGCCGTCCCCTCTACGCCGAACTGACGCGGGGCGGCATCCCCTTCGACAAGCGCCGCAACCTTACCGTCCGCGAGGCCCGTCTCATCATGGAATACCTGGGCGAGCCCTGACGCCGTGCGCTGTCAGTTCCTCACGTCCCGTGTCGTTAGCTGCTGACGACACGGGGCGTGGCAGGTTGAGGGCACGAGGCGTGGGAAGAGGGTGTGTCAAAATATGAAGTGGTAACCAACCTCTCCTCCTCCGGGGAGGTTGAATACTTCTCTACATTTTGACACACCCTCAATAGGGCTGTAAATTCGACTGACGCATCAATTTTAAGCTCTTTCGGGGGAATGCTTAGTTAAATGATAATTTATCGGGGTAAATCTAAGCGCTTATGGTAACTGTCATCCTGAGCGGAACGCAGTGGAGTCGAAGGATCTTACATAAAGTATGGTACTGTAAACATGAGATTCTTCGACTAC
>CALUFR010000147.1 GCA_944319875.1 uncultured Bacteroides sp. | reverse complement strand
CGATGTCGCCGGTGTCCACGATGAAGCCGGTGTCGTCGGTGACGGCCTCCACGCTTCCTCCCGTCCGGTAGGTGATCACGGGTGTGCCGCAGGCGATGGCTTCGAGGTTGACGGTGGGATAGTTGTCCTGCCGGGTGGGATTGATGAAGGCATCGGCCACGGAGTAGAGTTCGGCCAGTTGTCGGGTGTTCTCCGTCCGTCTGATGCCGATGATGCGGGGTGGCAGTCGCTTACGGTCTTTCTCTGTGATGCCTACGAGGACGATCACCTCGTCGTCGTTCAGCTGTCGGCTCATGCGTATGAAGTCGTCCAGTCCTTTTTCTTCGCTCCAGATGCTGGCCACGCCGAGCAGGACGTGCTTCCGTCCGAGGCCGTACCTGTCGCGGATCTCCTGTGTGGCGCAGGGCTCGAAGACGGAGGTGTTGATGCCGTTGTGGATCACACGGAAGTTATAGCCGCGTAAGAACGACCGTTGCATCTCGTCGCAGATCCATTGCGACACGGGCACGATGACGAGCTTGTCTTTCGGCATCGAGGTGAACGCCGCCTTCTTGTCGGCATAGTTGCGTGCGCTGCGGTCGCACAACCAGCTGGCGGGAAACTCGTGTTGCTGTGGACAGTCGTGGCATCCGGTCTGCCAGCGGTCACAGCCGGCATAGGTGTAGTAGTAGCAGTGTCCGGTGTAGAGCCAGCAGTCGTGCACGGTCCACACCACGGGGATGCCGCAGCGCGATAGGTAGTCGAACAGCACCCGGTAGTTGAGGAAATATCCGTGTATGTTATGTATGTGGATGATGTCGGGCCGTAGCCGTTCGATCTCGCTCACGAAGCGGCGGGTGGCTTGCGTCGAGCCCAGTCCGTGGCGGTCGAGCAGGCGGGTCTGCAGTCCGTGGAGCGCCACGCTCCATCTGTTGCCTATGGGGAGGGTGTGCGAGGTGCTGGTCTTCAGGCCGTCGCGTCCCTTGCTGTAGGCCACATAGCTCTCCCATCCGTTCTGCATCGCCAGCTCGCCGATCTCCTGCATGATGCGGCCGGTGGAGGTGGAGGTCCGCAGGACGGGGTTGATCTGAAGAAGTCTTTTCATTATCTTGTCAGTGAGGTGAACAGGTGCAGCCACTGGGCCATGACGGCTTGTTCGGAGTAAGTGGCCACGACCTTGCGGGCGTTGGTGGAGAGCATTGTGCGGTAGCGGTCATCTCCCATGACCTTCATCATGGCATCGGCCAGCCCTTCAATGTCGCCGTCGGCTACGGTCAGGCCGTTCTCGCCGTCGCGGATGATGTCCTTGGGACCGCATTTGAAGTCGAAGGAGACGACGGGCAGTCCGCAGGCCATCGCCTCGATCATCACCATCGGGAAGCCCTCGTAGTGGGAGCTCATCACGAGCAGGGAACTGTGCACGTATTCGTCGCCGATCTGTTTTGTCGGCTGGTTGAGGTGCAGGGAGTCCTGCAAGCCCCTCTCGTCGATCATTCGTTGCAGCATCTCCCGCCACTCGCCCTGTCCGAAGATGTCGAGCTGCCAGTCGTGGAACGCCGTGTCCCGCTGTACGATGTCCCAGGCGCGGACGAGGCGGTCGAAGCCTTTCTGATAGTCCAGGCGTCCCACGGCGATCACCCTCTTGCGGGTTACGTCCGAGTAGTGTCCCGACAGGTTCATTGCGGCATTGGGGATGACCTCGATGTTGGGCAGGTCGCCCCAATAGCCCCGGTCCTCATGGGTGAGGACGACGAACTTGTCGAACCTCCGCACGATCTGCTCGTCCTGGCGTGTGCGCCACCTGTCGATCAGTCCCAGCAGTCCCTTCCTGCCGTACTGCAGTCGGAAGAACTTGCAGTAGTGCAGCTCAAGCACCTTCTTGCTGCCGTCCTTGATGTCGGGGATGAAGGAGGACTCCGAGGGATAGAGCGACACGACGATGTCGGCCTTCTCCTTTTGGAGCAGTGCCGTCAGCTTGCGCTTATGTTCTCTCCGTTTGCGCAGGTAGCCCGTGATCTTGGTCCATGCCCCTTTGTCGTTGTCGTCTGAATAGTTGATGTCCAGATCGGTCATCCGCGCGTTCTTCGGAAAGGGATAGAACGGAGGCCGGTGGTGCTGGTCGGTGGTGACGATGGAGATCTCCCAGCCCGGGAGCTTCGACAGGTAGGTCACCTTGTTTAGGAGCACACGCTCCATGCCGCCGGGATTATAGACGGAGTGGATGCAATAGATGAGTTTCATGCCTCTGCTAATTCTTTATCTTTAACTTCATCATCATCTTCTTCGTTCTCGGATGCGGTTAAGCAAAGGAAAGGAGCAAAGATCACAAAGATGTCGGTTGATACCTTAACCCATATACAGAAGTTCAAGAGAAGGAGTGCGGTAAAGAGTAAGCCGGCATTTTTTACTTTTTGTGAGCATTCCTTGCAGACATTGACGAAAAAGAGCATAAAAGTCACGAGTCCGGTCAATCCAAAATAAAACAGAAACCGTGAATATCCTGCATCTGTATTCATGTAAAATCCGTAATCTGCAGGGCCTATATAGTAGGGGTCGTTTGATCCGCTTGCCATATATCCGTCACCGATAATCCATGTCTTAAAATTGTCCGGGAATATCAGTCCCTCTGACAACATATTGGTGGAATGAGTCTCAAAAGTACCATGCTCGAAAAAATTGAAGAACGCCTCAAATCCGAATCTTAACAATTTCCGCACTTCCGGATTCACATTATATAGCCCGACACAGATAATCACTCCCATGATGATCACCAAGATGGTGGTGGATAAAAATGAACGGACGGAAGCGCCCTCTACCTTTCGGTCAGTACAAAGAGAGTAGATTAAGTAAGCGATGGCGATAGCTGCTCCTACGGTGGCAGTACGTCCCATCATATTGCCTATTACCAGAATATAGAAAAAGGCCCCTAACAGACCTGTGAATACCCATCGGGATTTCTGGCGTTTGATGGACTGCAGAATCAGATAAGCCAGTATGACAAGGATGGCGCCGAGGCGGCCTCCGCCAACGTCCAATGCACATCCGATGCCGTAAAGTCGGTCTTCAACTCCTACTCCCATATATTTTTCTCCTGTCACATAAGTATCTACCATAGTTTTCAGGAAAGAAAAATGGTCTATTAATAGAGCAAGGGTACATTGTAATAAAGCTACTGCCACCAAATAATATCCGACCGTTTCTACAGATACTTCCCCATGTACCTGGCGCATGAGAAACACGCAGAAATAAGCGGCAAATAACCATACCCACATGGAAATGATATAACCTAAATAAGAATCGTCTGGTGTGTTATTGATGGTCATTGAGAGAAAGCTGCAAAAGGATACCCCCAATGCCCATAGCGAAAGTTTCTGAAAACTATCCTTAAAACTAGGAATGCGGCCGTTTATATATTCCAAAGGAAATACCAATAATCCCAATACCGCTAAAAACATTTTTGTATTTACGGACGGTAAGAAGGAAAAGAAAAATGGAAAGCAGAAAAGGCTCGTAAAAATTACGATACTTGATATTTGTAATATTCTTATCATTTTTCTATTTCAAATCTGAATGATTAAAGGACAGATCTACTATTTATATATAAAGCCATATATAAAGCGGCAGACTATCTGATAGTGCAACCATACAAGTCCGTACAGATGAAATCGGGCACATAGCTGTACGATTCGGCTTCGTAAGGAGACATTCTTGTTTTTTAGAATGAAACGATTGGCTTCCGGATACCATTGCTGCCATAAGTGGTAGAGGGTAAAGTCGGGAGACATGATCAGCAAGGGAAATTTTGCCTCGAGTTTCAAGAAGGCAATATCTTGTTTCAAATGATCACCCAATATATTGGTAAGGTAATTCGATACACGTTCTACATTATGTTTAAGTGAGTCGAAGTGTGCTTGTGAAATCGTATGCGAAAATGCCGATGTATTCATTTTCACGTAATGATAAAAGGCTCTTGGAACGTAGCTTACCTTTTGTGCATGTGCAAAAAGCATCATAATCGTCATGTCCTCGCCCATGCCGTAGCCGGCAGGGAAGATGATCCCGTTTTCCACATAGAGTGACCGGCGGACCAGCTTGTTCCATACATTGAACTTCATGGCACCGCCTAACATTCCCTTGAGTGCTTCCAAGGGAGTCGTGTATTCTGGTTGCTTCATGTAGCGCTCCGATTTCTCAAATGTCAGATACCAGTCACACCACACGATGTCTGCGTCCGTTTCCGTCGCCTTGCCGTAGAGCTGTTCGAGCATGTCGGGCTCCACGAAGTCATCGC
>CALUFR010000146.1 GCA_944319875.1 uncultured Bacteroides sp. | reverse complement strand
ACAAAGGTACTCTCTCCGAGGTGGTATACCAGCTTATCGGAGGTCTCCGTGCAGGTATGGGTTACTGCGGAGCACACAACCTGGCCGAACTCAAGAACGCCCGCTTCGTGCGCATCACCGCCGCCGGGATGGCCGAGAGTCATCCCCACGATGTCACCATTACCCGCGAGGCACCCAACTACAGCAGGTAATAAGCTGAGAGTCCGCGCACTGCGATGAGGAAAACTCTCTGGATACTGCTGTTGTGTCTAAGTGTATCGTCCTGCCGTCTCTACGACCGTCTCTTCAAGGGAGACGCTGTCGCCAGAGTCGGCAAGGATGTCTTGTACCGCAGCGATATAGAGAAACTCAATATCAAAGGATTCTCACCGGAGGACAGTGTGCGCATGGTGGAACGCTACATTCAGTCCTGGGCCAAGGACCGTCTGCTTCTGGACATGGCCGAGAGCCGTCTGTCCAAGGCGGACAGGGATGTGACCGTGCAGCTGGAGGAGTACCGCCGTCAGCTGCTGGTCTACCGCTATGAGCAGCAGTACGTGGAGCAGCGTCTGGATACCGTGATATCGGAGCAGGAGTACCGGGATTTCTACGATGCCAACCCTTCCAGCTTCACGACCCACATACCCCTGATCCGCGGTGTCTATATTAAAGTGAGTGACAACTCTCCCAACCTCAATCCCATAAAGTCCCTCTACCGTTCCCGGGTGCAGGAGGACCTTGACCGTCTGGACCAGCTGTGCTACTCGTCGGCCGAGCGTTACTATTTCCTGGACGAATGGACCGGACTGGACGCCATAGTCGAGGGGACAGGCCTGGATGTCGCGGCCATGGCACGGATACTGGAAGGAAGATCCGGTCTTGAGAGGTCTCATCTCGGTTATACCTACTTGATAGAGGTGGATGATTATGTCCCGGCAGGGGCACTGGCTCCTTACGAATACTGCCGCGACAGGATAAGGGATGTTATACTGAGCCGGAGAAAACAGGAACTTCTGACAAGTTTGGAACGAAATCTGCTTAATGATGCGATAGGTTCCGAAAAATTGAAAATATATAAGGAGTAAGATGAAGATAAAAGCACTTATTGCGGCACTGGCTATAATGGGTATGACCTTTCCCCACGTGTCCGCCCAGAAGTATGACGGAGTGATAGACAAGACTGTCGCCCTGGTAGGAAACAGCATGATTCTCCTGTCCCAGATCGAGGGGGAGGTACAGATGATGCAGTTCCAGGGTTATGTCTCGGACCGCAACCTGCGTTGCGAGGTCCTGGAGAACATGCTGGTCTCCAAACTGTTTTATACGCAGGCTCAGTTGGACAGCCTTACGGTCAATCCCGATATGGTGGATGCTGCCCTGGAGGAGAGGGTAAACAATATCCTGACCCAGCTCGGCGGAGAGGAGCAGGTGGAGAAGTATTTCGGCAAGCCGCTTCACAAGCTGCGTCAGGAGTGGAGAGAGGCCTTTATGGAACAGAATCTGGTACAGGAGATGCAGCGGACAGTTGCAGGAGGCATTACAGAGGTGACTCCCAAGGAGGTACAGCAGTTCTACCGGAATATCCCGGCGGACAGCCTGCCGATAATTCCGACTCAGTATCAGTATAGTCAGATAGTGCTCTATCCCGATACGGAGCGGGCCAAACTGGAGGTGCGCGAGCGGCTGCTGGAGTTCCGTCAGAGGATTCTTGACGGAGAGAAATTCTCCATGCTGGCGACTCTCTATTCGGAAGATCCCGGCAGCGCGATGCGGGGCGGAGAACTCGGAATGGCATCGAAGTCGATTTTCTGGCCTGCCTTCAGTGATGCGGCCATGGCCCTCAATGAGGGACAGGTCTCCCCGATAGTGGAGACCCCCGACGGATTCCATCTCATACAGATGATTTCCAAGAAGGGCGACATGTTCAATGCCCGCCATATCCTCCTCAAGCCCAAGTATACGGTCGATGACAGGGACTCCGCGTTCATCCGCCTGGACTCAATCCGGAACGTGGTGACGGAGGACAGCCTGACTTTTGCCCAGGCGGCCAGAATCTACTCCCAGGACACCAAGAGCCGCACCAACGGTGGGCTGGTCTCCGACCCCAATACCGGAGCGCCGTTCTTCGAGATGGACCGTCTCAAGCCTGCGGATTACAACGTCCTCAAGGATATGAAGGAAGGAGATGTCTCCATGCCCTTCGAATCCGTGGATGACGAGGGCCGCAGCGGCAATACAGTCTATAAGATAATCCGTCTGGAGAAGATCCGTCCCTCACATACGGCTTCGGTTGAGGAGGATTTCAACGTCCTGCTGGATATCGCCACCAACGACAAGTCCGTAAAAGCCATCGAGAAGTTTATAAAGGAGAAACAGGGTACTACCTATATTGTAATCGACCCGATGTTCCGGAAATGTGATTTCCGGCGGGACGGCTGGATCAAATAAGTAGGATGGGAAGGCTCCGGACGCTCATATCACTGCTGATTCTGCTTTCTGTGCTGCCTTTGCGGGCCCAGGACAGCAGAGACTCGCTTGTCCGTCTCCTTCAGGCAGATATGGCGCGTCTGGTGGAGATAAACGGGAAAGAATACCGGAAGGTGGTCGGTGATGCGGTATTCCTGCACAATGACACATACCTGTACTGCGACAGCGCGTACTGGAATGTCTCCGAGGAATATATCGATGCTCTGGGCAGTATCAGAATAGTTCAGGAGAACACGGTCCTGACCGGAGACAGCATCAAGTACGTCATCCCCGAGAATACGGCCAAGTTCCGTGGGCATCTGGTGGAACTGGTGGACAGAGACAGCAATGTATTGAGAACCAATTATCTGGATTACAATACAAAAGACAGTGTCGCCCTTTTCTACCGCGGAGGGGCGATGAAGGATTCGGACGGTAACCTGATAGAGAGTATCACCGGAAGGTACAGTTCTCCCCTTGAGCGTTTTGACTTCATAGGTCAGGTGGAGATGTTCTCGGACTCCCTGTTCTTCGTATGTGATACGCTCTATTATGATACTCAGAGGGAAATCGCCCGTTTCCATGGCAATACTCAGGGCTGGTACGGGGACAATTCCATTTCTTCCGGAGCCGGCCGCTACGAGAGGATGGTGGAGAAGCTCTATTTCCGGAAGGATGTCCACATTCTGACGGAGGACTATGAGATGTGGAGCGACTCTCTCTACTATGACCGGCTTACAGAATATTCCCATCTTCTCGGCAATGTCCAGCTTCTGGACACGGTGGACAATGCCATAGCGCTGGCGGGGGAACTGCGGTTCTGGAACGAGCCGCGGAGAGCCGAGCTCTACCGCTCTCCGGCTCTGGTGACGATAGACGAGAATGAGGAGGGTGAGCGTGATTCGGTGTTCATGTCTGCAGATACATTGATATATTATACCATGCGCATGTGCGACGTGGACAGTGCGGTCGTAGCGGCGGCGAAGGAAAGATACGAGGCGGCGCTTGTCGATCCCATGCAGCAGAAAAAATCTTCCGGATCTCCGGCGGCAGGGGCCTCCGGAGCGGCGGCGGCCGGCTCGGCCAGGTCTGCCGGAGCATCGGCGGCAGCCAGGCGGCAGCCAGGGCCCGGAACCCTTCCTTCTCCGTATTACCCGCCTGAGGATACGCTGTCTGTGACAGACTCCATTCCGGCATCGGATTCCCTTTCCGTCCGGGATTCGCTGTCAGTCACTGACTCCCTCTCTGTTACAGATTCTCTTTCTGTCCCCGACTCCCTTTCCGTGACGGACTCGCTGGAACTGCCCCCTCCTCCGGATACCACTGAAGTTACGTTCATGGAGGCATGGCATCATGTGCGCATCTATAAGAGTGACATACAGATACGTTGTGACTCACTGCTGTTCACATCCATTGACTCCATTGCCCGTCTGTTCACGGAACCGGTGCTGTGGTATGAAATCAAGAGCCAGATAACGGCTGACAGCATGCAGTTCCTTTTCCGCAACCAGACCCTGGACAGGGGGTATCTGTTCTCCAATGCGTTCGTTATATCGGAGGAAGAACCGGACAAGTATTATCATCAGATAAAGTCTCCTGAGATGATAGGCTATTTCGAGAACAGTCAGGTCTCCCGGTTTGATGCTCTCGGCGGGGTGACGGCCATGTTCTATGTGGCTGAGGATTCTGTAATTACTACGATGAACCAAAAGGAATGCCGGCTGATGACCGGGCGTCTCAAGGACGGGCAGCTGCAGAGGATACTCTATACCGAGAATATCAAGAGTGATGCCTGGCCTGTATGGAAGCTGACTCTGGAACAGAGCCGTCTCAGGGATTTCAACTGGACTCCGGAACTTCGTCCCGCATCCCGTTACGACGTGACATCCAGAGGAGTCCGTGCTTCCAGGAGGGCGGAGTCGGTGCCTTCTCCGGATTTTCCGATATTCAAATATGCCGAAAAATATTTCGAGGGGTACATGCGGGGCATAATACGGGAAATAGACGGCAGAAAGCCTTTGATTTGGATAGAAAGATGAGATTTTTTTGTACATTTGTAGGTTAATTGACTAAAAACCTATAAACGTATGATACAGTTTGATATAGATGTCCTTCAGCATTCCTTTGAGGAGGTGAGGACGCTCCTGGATCCCGAGTGCCGCCTGCATCTGGGCGAAGCTTCCTGTATAACAATTGAGATATGCCGCAGTTATCTGGACGAGCTTATGAAGAACCAGAAGGCTCCTATCTATGGAGTAACTACCGGTTTCGGCTCACTCTGCAACGTGTCCGTGGACCGCGACCAGCTCTCGCAGCTCCAGAAGAATCTGGTGATGTCCCATGCCTGCGGAGTAGGAGAGGAGGTGCGCCCTGAGATTGTGCGCCTTATGCTGGCCCTGAAGGTCAAATCCCTGTCCTACGGCTACTCCGGAGTAAGGGTCGAGACCGTGGAAAGGCTGGTTGACTTCTTCAATGAAGGAGTGATTCCGGTGGTATATCAGCAGGGCTCTCTCGGCGCGTCCGGCGACCTGGCCCCTCTGGCCAATATGTGTCTGCCTCTGCTTGGTCTCGGCGAGTTTGACTACAAGGGCAGGAGATATCCCGGAAGCGAGCTGGAGAAACTCTTCGGATGGAAGCCTCTGACGCTGGCGTCGAAGGAGGGTCTGGCCCTTCTTAACGGCACCCAGTTCATGCTTGCCCATGCCGTATGGTGCCTGTGTCATGCGAAGCATATCTCGGCTGCCGCCGACAAGGTAGCCACCGTCTCCCTCGAGGCCTTCAACGGCCGCAAGGAGCCATTCACACCCGGTGTGCATGCCGTCCGTCCTCATAAGGGACAGATGGAGACGGCCCGCGTCATCCTCGGCTATCTCCAGGGCAGCCAGCTCATCGACGGACCCGGCAAGGAGGTGCAGGATCCCTACTCTTTCCGCTGTGTACCTCAGGTGCACGGAGCGTCCAAGGACGCGCTCGGGTATGTGGAGAGTGTGTTCA
>CALUFR010000145.1 GCA_944319875.1 uncultured Bacteroides sp. | reverse complement strand
TTACCTCCTTGAGACGCAAGGTAAATGCGGGTTGCCTCATCAAAATCAGGTGGAACCGAAATGTTCCACTTAACATTTGCAATGCGAGCGGCAGACTGTGTCATGAGTATTCCTATAACTAGAAAGGGTGATATGCGCCTATCCGTCTATGATTATAGCCGCAAATGTGGTGCATCGGCGTCTTCAGCGGTTCTTTGTTGTAGTTCGTTTAACCTCTGCTCGCTTCGCATGTATGGTTTTGTCGGTCAATGAACTGACGGCTTCTTGTACGGCAGATTTGACGGGCGGCAGTTTCTGCAGGTGCTCCTTCGTTGCCTGCGCGAGTATCTTGTCCTGACCAGAACCGGCGTTCAGCTCGTTGATTACGTCGTTCAGAAGATCGGTGAGCTCCTGACGTTTCGCCTTTGCCTTGACGATGCCCGGCGGATCAGGGATAGGCTTCCCGCTACGAACGGAGCGTTCGACGTCCTGCAAACGGTTTTGCATGGTCTTGAGCAGCAGGGTCTTCTTTTTTCGTGCAATGGCGTGCTTGCGGGCGCGTTCCTTGTTGGTTTGCACCTTTCGCGCGTTGTGAAACTCCGGTTGCCCCAGTGAACGGCGTGTCACGCCGCGCTGCCAACGCTGCGTAGCGTTGGCCTCGATGCCTTGTTCTCGCAAACATACGGCGAAATGTTCGCGCATCTCCTCACGGCGAGCATTGTCGACGTGAAAACGGCGTCCGTTATGGCCGATGGTTCGAAGCAAGATATGGCAGTGCGGCTGCGTCGTCCTGCGGTCATTTTCTGGCGTGTGAAACGCCATCAGGTAGTCGTATCCGCTCAACGTGTCTTGAGCCCATTTGCGGCATGCTGCTTTGAAGCCCACTGTCGGCGTACCGGCCGGCATGGAGAGGATGATCCGGCGACCGTGGGCACGACGATCGTTTGAGGACTCCTCTTGGGGGATTTGCGATTGAAGTCCCCATTGACGGACGACAGCCTGCACTTGTTCCTTGGAGCCGTGGGTGAAGCTGTCCTGGTCTTCGATTTCGAGTTTGCCGTTTCGACTGATGTAGTCGGCTGCGGCCTGCATGTGTTGGAGGCAGCGAATGTTGGCACGTCCGATCTTCAGCATGACTTCCGGTGCCCTTCTGACGATGCCCGTAAGTTTCTGCCTGGGAGTCAACCGTACGAGTCGAGAGCGGCCGCCAGCCCCACCTTTACGATCGGGGTCTGCGACATGCCCCTTGTGATACCGCATGGATTCCGGGAATAGCCGATCGAGAGCAGAGTTCTTGGTCATTTCCGAAGCCTTCTCAGTTCGTTGATGACCAGCTGCTTTTGCTTCTCAATGAAGACGTCAAGCGGAACTTTTCCAGTCTCTACTTCGCGGAGAATACGTTCGAAGAGCGCGGTGAGGACCGGATTTTTCATGACGTCCGGAACTACCTGTAGCAGGTGAACGCCAAGTTCGGTTGCAACGATCTTTTTGCCCTTGGCTTCGAGGTACTTCTTCCGCTTGAGTTCGGTGATGATGGCCGCGCGCGTGGCGGGCGTGCCGATGCCGTCCCCCTCCTTGAGGAACTTCTTGCTCTGCGGGTCGTCCACTGCTTGGTGGATGTTTTCCATGGCACGAATCAGCGTGCCTTCGGTGAAGGCGGCGGGCGGCTTCGTGCGTTCTTCCTTGCAGTCGATTCCGGATACGGGCAACTGCAGGCCAGGCTGCAGTACCGGCAGGGCCTGACCTTCATCATCCGGTTTCTCTTCATCGGCTGCGCCTGTGGCAGCCTTCCAACCGGGCTTCGTGACAAGTCGCCCTTTGGCTGAGAAACGTTCTGTTGTGATGCGCAATTCGATGCTGCACGCCAGGTACTCTTGTGCGGGAAGGAAGTTCGCCAAGTAGCGTTCGGCGATCAAACGATAGATTTTCCGTTCTTCGTCGCTGAACTTGGATCCGTCGGCAGCTTGCTGCGTCGGGATGATGCCGTGGTGCGCCGTGATCTTTTTGTCGTTCCAAGTCGGCGAATAGATCGAGCAGTCGCATTTCGCGACGAGGCCCGCCAGGGACGGCATGGTCTTGGCGATCGCCGTGAGTACGTTCTTTGCGTCGGCGTGTTGAGACTCAGGAAGGAACGAGCAATCCGTGCGCGGGTAGCTCGTCGCCTTGTGCGTTTCGTAAAGGGATTGGCACAGATTGAGCGTCTTCTCGGCGGAAAAGCCGAATTGGTTCGAGGCAACCAGTTGAATGTCGGCAAGCGAGAAAGCCTTCGGCTGCGCAATCTTCTTGGGCGTGCGCGAGCAGCTGACGACAGTTGCTTGGCTGACGACTTTCAGTCGTTGCTGCAACGCAGCCGCGATGCTTCGATCGGTCAAACGCTTTTGTTCGTCGATTCCCGCTTGCGACTCCCCAGGCTCCCAGACGGCAGTAAAGGGTTTATCGCCGCCAAGACAGGCCTTGATGATGAAATAAGACACCGGCTTGAAATGACGGATCGCAGCATCTCTTTTCGCGACCAGGGCAAGCGTCGGCGTCTGCACGCGACCGACGGCGATGAGCTCCTTTTTGCCTTGCGCCTGCTGCGTCAGTGTATAGGCGCGCGACAGGTTCATGCCGAGCAGCCAGTCGGCACGGGAACGCCCAAGCGCAGCCAACTTCATGCCGTTGAACCTCTCGTTGTCTCGAAGGTCGGTGAGTCCTTTGCGTATCGACGCACTGTCCTGCGCGGAAACCCAGAAGCGTTGCACGTGGTCGGTGTAGCGGAAGTGTTCCAGAACTTCATCGACGAGGAGCTGCCCCTCGCGGTCAGGGTCCCCGGCGTGTACGACCAGGGAAGCTTTCTTGAGCAGTTTCCCGATCGTTGAGAGCTGCTTCTTAAC
>CALUFR010000144.1 GCA_944319875.1 uncultured Bacteroides sp. | reverse complement strand
AGCCCTGGCGCTTGTCGTAGAAGACGCTGGAGGTCTGCTCTCCGGAACTGGATGAGAAGCATATCAGCTTGCCGCTCATGACGGAGTACTTGGGCACTACGCGCACGCCTTTCTGGGCTACGAGGGGCTCCTTGCTCTTGTATCCGCCGCTGAAGCAGGCGTCCAGGAAGACGTACGAGCCCTGGCAGGGTACCTCGGACAGCTTGGCGTACATCTCGTTGAGGGATATGCCCAGCTGGATGTACTTGCCGGTGACGTCGACGGGGAGGAGATAAGGCTCACGTGAGGCCTCGTCGTTACTGCCGTGGCCGGAGTAGTAGAAAAAGAGCTCGGCGTTGGGATTGGCCTTGCCGATGTTGATGAGCCAGTCTATCGACTCCCGCATGATTCCGGCAGTGGCGTTGTCGATGAAGCGGATATGGTCGTCGGGTATGCCGAAGGTGCGGACGCAGTACTCCTTGAAGACGATAGCGTCGTTGCAGGCGAAGGGTACGTTGATCTCGGCGCTTCCTCCCACTATGGAGTAGTCCTCATTGCCGATGATGAGCGCATAGCGGTTGGGATGCTGGGTTCCGGCCGGTACGTTCTCCAGCAGTTCGGACTGCATGGCCAGGGAGAAGTCCGTATCTATGGAAGGACGCTCGTCCAGCTTGCCCTCGATGACTATCTTGTTGGCCGTGGAGAGATATTCTCCGAGCTTGACCTTGAACACGTCCTGGACTATGGCGAATGTCGACCCTTCGGAGATCTTCACGCCGATGGGGATGGAGTCGAGGGAGAATCTCTTGTTGACCAGGAAGTCAAATGTAAGAGGCACTACCTCTCCGGGCTGAATCGAGTCTATGGCTATCTCTATCTCATCGGTGGCAATGATGTTGGTGGGGCACTCGAAGGTAATCCTGGTGTTCTTGGCCGGAAGCCGTCCTACGTTCTGCAGGGCCACTATGAGCTGTCCCCTGTCACCGAGTGTGATGGATGTTCCCTTGGCGGACATGTACTGGTGGTCGGCTATCAGCAGGCGGGGACGGGCCATCTCCTGGATGTTTACGATGAGGCTGGAGGGGTCCGCGTCCATACCGCTCTCTTCCAGAGTGTAGACCGTGATGTTGGCCTCGGCTGTAGGTGCTGTCTCGCTCAGGGTATAGCGGAATGTGAAGTTCTGGGTCTCTCCGGCCTTGATGATGCCGGCGTCTATTTCCCTGGTGCCCTCGAAGAAGCGGTCCATGCCGCTGTTCTCGGAGAGCATCAGCTTGACATTGTGCGCATCGCCGAGACCGCTGTTGCGGACTGAGACTTCTATGGAGAAGCTCTCGCCGGCGTCGATGACCTTGTTGGCATTGGTCTCAGTGAATCCTGTGATGAGGGTCGTCAGAAGAGGGGGGTCGCCGGCCAGTACGGCGGAGGTGCTGACGGTGTCCTCCATGCCGACGCTCATGGCCAGCTGGCGGTATTTCTGGAGTTCCTCGTCAAATGAGGCGTAGGAGCCGCCTTCGGCGATGATGCTCAGCAGGACAGTGGCCTCGGCCGTCATGTCCATGAATTTATAACATTCCTCCAGACCTTTCATGTATACCGCCGATGTCGGTTCTTTCCGGAGGATCCTCTCGAAGTAGATACGGGCGTCGTAGAGGTAGGGGTAGGCTTTCTGACGCAGTTCCATGCCCTCGGCCTCGTCCACTACGGCGTAGGCCTGGTTGTTGATCTCGGAGCCTATCTTGAAGCTGCACTTGGCTATGCCCTTCATTATGGCCAGGTCATCGGGGAAGAAGGACAGGAGCCTGCGGTAGAGTTCCAGGGCCTCCTCCACGTTTCCGGCGGCTTCCTCCATGCGGGCCTTGATGGGGAGGACGTTGACGTCATTGGGGTCTACGGCCAGGACCTTGTCTATGGTGGCCAGGAGGCCCTGCTGGTTCTGGGTGGAGATGTAGAGGTTGATCAGGTTGTAGTAGAAGTCCATCGTGTTGGGATACTCGGTGATGGCACGCTGGAGGATCTTCTCCTGCTCCACGTAGTTGTGCCGCGACATGTGGATCATGTTGAGGAATACGATGCAGTCCTTGGCGCGGTCGGCCTCTCCTGTGGTCAGATATTCGTTGAAGCAGATGACGGCGTCATCCATTTTCTGCAGCTTGTAGGCCGAGATGCCGGTGTTGTAGACGATCTGGGGGTAGACTGCGTCACGGGTCAGTGTCCCTCCGGTGAAGGCCTGGTTGCGGGGAAGGAGGATATATGCCATTCCGAACTTATGGGCCATCTGGGTATCGTTCATGTTGGAGAAGAACATGGCTGCGTTCATGAGCGCCGGATAGATCTGAGTCAGTCTGTTGCGGGCAGCCTCCATGGCGTTGGGGTCGGAGTATGCGTCGAGCAGACTGGTATAGAGGGTGTAGCTCTGGTAGAGATGGTCGTACATCTCCGCGCTGTTGTCACCTTTCGCGCTCTCGTAGAGAACGTACTGCTGGTTGGCCCTGGAGAGGACCTCCTGGCTGTTCTGGGCGCTCAGGGAATATCCTGCCGGGGATACGGCCAGCAGCAGGGCGGACATTATCGATATTATGTACTGTCTCATGCTGTATGTTTTTATTGTTTACTTTATTGCGTCCCTGAATTTGATCTGGACGATGATCCTCCGGAACTCTCCTCCGCGGACATCGCTGACCTCTGTGCGGTAGTTGTATACGCATTTCGCGCTGTTGGCCTTCAGTTCCTCCACATTGTTCTCGAGCCATACCTTGACGCTGGCGGCGCGGATGAAGGCGAGCTGCTCGTTGTTGCGGATATCGGTCTCAT
>CALUFR010000143.1 GCA_944319875.1 uncultured Bacteroides sp. | reverse complement strand
TACCGCATTCTGTACATGCTTCAGGGTCGATAGAATACTTATCACCTTCAGAGATAGCGCCTACCGGACACTCGTCGATACAAGTTCCGCAAGCAATACAATCGTCACTAATTACGTAAGCCATTTTTGTTCGATTTTAAGTTATTATTAGTACTAATTACATGGGGCAAAATTAGTGTTTTTCTACATTGGTTGTAGTCTTTATGCTCCTATTTTGCCTTAATTTGTTTGCTTTCTAAATAGTGTCCTGCTTTAATCGGTTGATAATTAGTAGAGTTCAAGTCCTAATTCATCTTTGAGCTTTTGCAGGGCATTGTTCTTTTGTACCATCATCTGAAATTTTTCCACGCGCCCATAGGCCCGGTTCTTTTCGGTGGGTGCGCTGATACGTACTGTCATGGTCACTTTCCTGTTCTTCAGGCGGGAGCGCAGGTAGTCTTGGATGGACGGTATCATGGCAGTGAACTCCTTTGAGATGATTTCATTGTCTGCGGTCACTTCAAAGGTGGTGTCGTTCAGTAGAGTGGGGCGCATATTATGCATTCGTTTGGCAATGGCCACCTGTTCTACAGGAAGTTGGCCCGCATATTCCTGCCAATAGTAGTTGACGTCCCGCTCATTGAACATATAGTCTTCTTCTGGCTGTTGGGGGGCAGAAGGGGTGGTGGCAGATGAGGTGTGGGCTTTGTCCGTCGCCGGGGTCGATGTTTGCGGGTGTTGTTTGATAGATACGCCCAAACCTCCCATTCGCATGACGGGAATTTTTTTCTCTTCTTTCTCTTGGGTCAGCAGTGTGGTGGCGCTACTGGCCGGTGGCGTCTGCGTTGGTTGGGACGGTGCCGGCTTGGGGGCCGGCTGTGTCTGTTGAGGCTGTGGGGCAGGAGCCTGTGTGTTGAATATGGGTTTAATTACTTGCTTAGGGCTACGCCCACCACTGATGGCTTCTTCCTCGCCCGATGTGATTTGTGCCAGTTGTATCAACGTCAGTTCTGCCAGCAGGCGTTTGTTTTTGCTGGTGCGGTAGTTCAGGTCGCAATCGTTGCACAGCTTCATGGCACGGTAGAGGAAGGGCAGGGGACATTTCTGTGCCTGCGTCTGATAGCGCTCGCGGATGCTGGCGCCTACCTGCAGGAGGGGCAGGGTAGAAGCGTCTTTGCTGACCAGAAGGTCGCGGAAGTGCGAAGAGAGCCCCGTGATAAAGTGATTGCCGTCGAAGCCTTTGTTCAGCACGTCGTTGAATAGCAGCAGGGCGTCGGTCACCTGGTTGGCCAGCAAGTGGTCGGTCAGGCGGAAGTAGTATTCATAGTCGAGTACATTCAGGTTTTCGATGGCGTTTTGGTAAGTGATGTGTCCACCGGTGAAGCTGACCACTTGGTCGAAGATGGAGAGCGCATCGCGCATACCTCCGTCGGCTTTTAGAGCGATGACGTTCAGAGCTTCGGGTTCAGCGCTGACGTTTTCCTTGGAGGCTACGTAGGCCAAATGGGCTACGATGTCTTCCACGCTGATGCGGCTGAAGTCATAAATCTGGCAACGCGAAAGGATGGTTGGCAGGATTTTATGTTTTTCAGTGGTGGCCAGGATGAAGATGGCGTGGTGTGGCGGCTCTTCCAGCGTTTTCAAGAAAGCGTTGAAGGCCGACGTGGAGAGCATGTGTACCTCGTCGATGATATAGACTTTATATTTCCCTATTTGGGGCGGAATTCGCACCTGCTCCACCAGTTGGCGGATGTCATCGACCGAGTTGTTCGAGGCAGCGTCCAATTCATGAATATTGTATGACCGCTGTTCGTTGAAGGCCCTGCACGACTCGCATTCATTGCAGGCTTCTCCGTTGGCGGTGGGGTTCATGCAGTTGATGGTCTTGGCGAAGATACGCGCGCAGGTCGTTTTGCCTACACCTCGCGGGCCGCAGAATAAATAGGCGTGAGCCAGTTTTCCTGTAGCGATAGCGTTCTTCAGGGTGGTGGTCAGGGCATGTTGCCCTACGACCGATTCAAACGTGGACGGACGGTATTTACGGGCCGATACAATATAATTTTCCATATATGCCGGATGTTCTTGTCATTTACACAATAGTGCAAAGATAGTGAAAGCTGAGTGGAGCGGCAAATGAAAAACAAAGTTTTTCGTCTTTGGCCGTCCTAAGATGTATCTTATTTCTCCATTGAAAGGTCTGTTGTGAAAATGTCGCTGGCAAGATAGACTTTTTTCAGTAATTCGTCTTATCTTTGTGGCATGAAGTAATGAACTTGGGTTGTGAATTTAAAAGGATGGAAGATGGATAAATTGGCTTCTCTCTGGACGTTTGTCCGCAGGAACAAATATCTGATAACCATATTGGTTTTTGGTGTAATTATTGTATTTTTGGATGAAAACAGCATCCTGCGCCGCATGGAATATGCTCATGAAGAGCAGGCGCTGCGCGACGAGATAGAAAAATATCGTAACGAATATGAGGAAAGCACCCGTCGCTTGGGCGAATTGGCCGTAGACTCGGGGGCCATTGAGCGCGTGGCGCGCGAAAAATACCTGATGAAGAAGCCTAATGAAGATATTTATGTGTTTGAAGAAGATATAAAAGACAGATGAAACAGATGATGCAAGCTTTTATGGTAGTAGGGGCTGTCATGGTACTGACGGGGGCGGCTGTCTACATCACGGGTTGGGTATTGGCTCCTTATGTCTATACGATTGGGGCCGTGTTGTTCGCTTTGGCTCAGATTAATAGCTCTTTGCGTGTGCAGAATGCCGCTATCAGGCGTCTGCGTCGTCAGCAGATTTTCGGTGCCCTTGTGTTGGTGTTGGCGGGAATTCTTATGTTCTTCATGCATCATAATGAATGGATTGTCTGCCTTACCATTGCGGCTGTTCTTGAACTTTACACGTCCATTCGTATTCCTCAGGAGGAGGAAAAGGAATTGCGGGAGGATGTGTCAAAATGAGATGTGTAACTTAACTCTCCTCCTTTATATATTCCTACCACCCCGTCACTTCGTGCCACCCCTCCTCCCCGGAGGAGGGGAGTTTGAATACTTTGCATTTTGACACCCTCCTTCCGCGTAACTTTTCTCCCCTTTCCTCGCCCCTTTTCCCACCCTTTCGCGAGTCTTTTCCCTTTTGCCCTTATCCTCTCTCCTCGTTGCCCGCCTCCTGTTTTTAGCCTGCCCTCATCCTCTTTCCCCGTTGCCCGCATCCTGTTCCCCCTTTTTCCCGCTCCAATTATATAATGTACGCGCGCCCCCGCCCGCAATATATATATTGTGTCCCTCCCTTCCCCGCGTTCTGAGCCGCCCGCCCGGCCCTCCTCTGTAACCGTCCTGAAAACCAGCCCTTTCCCTTTTTTCTTCGGAAAACCTCGAAAAAAAACCTCCTTTCCGCTTGCCCGTCCGGTGATAATGCGTACTTTTGCACCCGCTTCCACGAGGGAAGCCCTGATGCTTGAC
>CALUFR010000142.1 GCA_944319875.1 uncultured Bacteroides sp. | reverse complement strand
GTGCATTGGCAAAGCCACAAATCCATTTCTGGTATTCGTCGCGCCAAGATTCTTTGAATTCTATGTTTTGGGATTCGGTTGGCATATAATGGTCTAAATTTTTACGCTAATTCTAAGTAAATCAATGTTTCCCATAAATTCAAGCAAAGAAATACCGTCTACCTTACAATTTTCAATAAACATCTTCTGCGTTATATTAAGCGGAACTTTATTAATCATATTGTCAATAAAATTAGTTAGTTTAGGAGTGGCTACTATCAAAGGGTTTTCTAAATCTCGTTTCTTCAATTCAAAATTCCAGTATTCTACTCCATTATACTCCCACTTTATATTTTTGCATTTAGGAATCTTAGCGACAATATGCTCTCCTTCAATAATAACTAAATCATTGTCAAGAACAAAACTGCAAGTATAATTCTCTTTTGGATGTTGAAATACAAGCGTTTTCCCTTGTTCAAGAATTAATCGTTTTTCTATTTTAGGCAACATATAAACGTAATCGACAAGTTTAGAAACCTCATCCAATTCCGCTTTGTATATAGGATTTGCTAAACGCTGAAAGTGAGCAGCTGGATTTAAGATAAGAAGTTTAGACGTTTTGAATATATTCTGCATATCTTTATTGATAGGATTACCTTGATGCGCATAGAATGTTACCAATTTATCCCACAATGTTTGCAGTTCAAGAAATCCACCATCTGCGCGAGTTTTAAGTTCGAATGGTAATCTTTCCCCAACACTCTGTTCTAAAGTCTTTCGAAAATAAATTGCGGAAGTTTCATAATCGCCTAATCCATAAAAATATTTAGCCTTAGATAAATAATCACAACTATCGTCCAAGACCATAGGTTGCTTTTCCGTATGATTATATGAGATGTGTTTAAATATCCATCCGGTAGATTTTCCTTTTTGGCTAATCAAATGAGCAATGTAATAGTAAAAAGCTTTGTCGTGGGTAAACAGATATATTTTGTACTTATCAGATATTTTCAACAAAAAGTCCACTACTTTAGCTCTATTGCTCATATCAAGACTGATAAGCATATCGTCTAAAGCGAGGAAACTACCTTCGGCAGGACTGTCTAAATTTAGTAAAGCTAAACGAATTGATAATGCTATTGCCGTTAATTTTGCTTCATTAAAATAGACATGAGGTTTATCTATAGATTCTCCACCTTCTTTAATATCAATACTGATTATTGGTTCTATTATTGATTTGTTGGGGGCTTTTACTAATTCTCCAACTGCGTTTACAATAAGGGGATAATCCCATTTTAATCTAAATCCGTTTAAGATTACATCTGGATGAGGATTAATTTCAGGATACGATAATACTATTAAAAGCGGTGGCTCTCCATTTTCTTTAAAATAGGTGTTGTATATATCCGATGCCTTTAAATTTATATCTCCTATTATTTGCTCCAGACAACTATTGAATATTTTAATGGACTCATTAATAGCCTTTGATGAACTTCTATTACTCAGTTTTGATGAATAACTCAATATTTGGTCATACATTAAAGACATATATGTTCCCACTTGCGTGATAAAGATATAGGGCAGTATTTCTCTTTGAAATACCGGAAATAAATTTATGTCTTTGGAGTTTGTAAAATTGAAAAAGCTAAATAATAATTGGTGGTTAATAAAATAAGTGTCTAACTCTGCTAACTTATCAAAATTTTGACACCCATTATCTGAAATAGTAGATATAAATGGGTTTCGACTCCCATCATACCAATTTACGGCAACATAAGGTCTGTCTCCTGCATCTTTTGAAATAAAATTCTTATTTATTAAATTCTGGGGATTATCAATATCGAAATACTTTTTCCCCATGTCGGGCTTTCTATATGAATTGAAAAGACAGTGCAAGGCATAATATATAGAAGATTTGCCACTGCCGTTCTCTCCATACATAAGTAAATGCTTCCCCCCTAATTCTAATTTATACATAGAGGGGAAAGCCTTAAATCCGTTTATAGTGATTTCATTAATTTTTGCCATATCATCCTTCAATTATAACTTTTAATACTTTTGGGCTTCTAAGAGTAAACAACTCCAATCGGTTTCTTATTGGATTATCTGTTTTCTTAATTGTTAAAAATGTATCCAATATCATTTGCGATTTTTTCCTGTCTGATGAAAGAATTGAGATTGGTCTAATAATTTTCAATGCAGAATTGATTATGTCTATTTCCAATTCTTTCATGTGATTTTGAAAATATATCTCATAAACACAACCGTCAATGATTCTTTCAAAATAATCTGAAATCAATTTGTTGGATACCAAATCTGAAATATCAGTATCTTGTGATTTAATGAAAAGAATATAATCGCATAATATTGAAAAGAGACGTTCTGTATCAGGTGATATAGTCATCGGTATAGGGAATGGTTTAATATAATCTGGCTTAAATCTAAAGAATCCATTTGCCAATACGGTTCCTGTATTTTTGAGGAACCACCAAAATAGGCGAGAATTAAATAAAGCTGTCCAAAACTTATAACTTTCCTTTGTTTCTTTTTTCTTGATATATCCGTAAACAGTTGTTGTTTGATAAAAAACTCCCTTTTCATCATATGCAAAATTGCCTCCCATGGAAATATCGGGAGCAACTAATTTTTCATTCTCAAACAGAACAAGATTCTTAGGGTAGATGTATTTGTACCAGTATTCATCATTTTTCAATTTCCCTTTTTCTCTTCCTCTAAGAATATCCTCACATTCTTTTAGATATGCATATCCTTGAGGAAATAGATCTGCCAATTCTTTTTCTGTATACAAATTAGCTTTCCCTTGTTCTATTTTGTATGGAAATATTACATAACGGTTAGTTGAAATAGGATTGTATCTATGTACATCTTCCCCTTTTAACAATGGTTTTACCAATCTCCGTTCTATACAAATAGAGCGGTCAAGTTGTTTTGAATAACCATTTACCATTTCGCTTTCTTCTGTGCAATCATACAGAAAATAAACATCATCTTTACTTGTCGCAAGTCCTTGAAATATCTTCTCAAATAAATCTCCAATGCGGCGAGGATGACTTTCAAGCATTTCCAATATTTCTGTTGTTCCTCCGTCTGTTAACACCCAAGGCTCTTTATTGAGTTTTTCGGTCTTTATTATAGATGCTTTTTTATCTTTCAACGATTTCAGATATACATCAAGCTCTTGATTGGTTACAAGATCTTTATCCAGTTCATAATATAACAGTTCATTGTTATTAAGAATAAACCATTGTAATGCTGTATAAGTAGAAGCGTTAAAGACCTGGTATGCGCCAAAATTGATGATTTTATAAGCAGCATGCTTTTCAGACACAACGCTTCTTAATCCTTTACCAAAGGCTGCATTACTCCATTTGACAGGCATAATATAATTTAATATACCATGCTCTTTTATTATCTGAAGTCCGCGTTCTACAAATGTCACATACAAATCAAATGAGCCTGTAGCTGATTCATACGTCCGGATTAGTTCAT
>CALUFR010000141.1 GCA_944319875.1 uncultured Bacteroides sp. | reverse complement strand
TCGACGGTGCCTCCTACCATCAACTTCCGGCATGAGGACCCGGAGATCGACTACCGCATGGACCTTACTCTCAATCATCCGCGCAGGCGCAGCGTGAGAGTGGCCCTCAACAACACCTTCGGTTTCGGAGGGCACAATTCCTGCTTGATTTTCAAGGCTTATTAGCGAGCCGCCCCTTATTCGTGGAGCGGTGTTTTCCCGTATGTCAGAGTAAGCGTGGGATGTCTTTCGGCCGACGGACCGTTGAGGATTATCTTGTTGTAGTTCCCGTTGTCCAGGTCGTAGAAATATTCGCCGTAGCTGTTGGTGACCTCCAGCAGAGGTGCTATCCACAGGTCCATGCTCCCGTCTATCTCCTCGGACGGGGTCATCAGCAGTTCCTGCATGTATGCCGTTATGTCCAGGCTGTATACCATGTTGGCGCGGTCGATGTCCCCTATGGTGGCGTTGGAGCGGTATACGTCATCCAGCGGAGTGAGGAATCTGAGGGTGTCGGTGGCCCAGGGGGTGCTGGTGAATGCGTATATTCTGGCGGGATGCTCCTTGTCGAACCTGTCGTAGTCGTCGGGTTTCTCGTAGGGGAATCTGAGCTCAGCGCGGGAAAGTACCATTATGTCGTCCTCCAGTCCCTCTTCGGCAATCCAGGCGTCAATCATCTCCTTCAGCGCCTTGGCGGATATGTGCGGTTTCACTCCGGTGAGACCTTCCAGGTAGAGGGCATCTCCGGGGGTGTCGTTTTCCAGGTGGGCGGAGGAGGTGCTGAATTTATTCAGTGCAGTGGTGTATCCGAAGACAAATGATTCGGTGGTGTCCACCCTCTCGACGCTGCCGTCATTGCGGGTGACGTCCGTGCGGTAGTTGAGGTTGATGGTGGAATATCCCAGGTTGAGATAGTTGAGTCTTCCTCCGCTGGCAGAGCCTACGGGGTCCTCGGTCATGACGTACAGGCCCTTTATCTTGTCGATGAACAGATTGATGTCCTCGAAGTCCTCTTTCTCGAGTGCCAGGAGCTCGGAGGCGAAGCTCTCGGTGAGGTCAACCTTTATGGTGCCCTTTCCGTAGATGACCGGGTCACTTACGGTCACCGGCACGGGGTCATAGCAGTCGGGGGCGATGGCGTTGCAGAACTGCAGGGTGCTGTCCATGGGCACGGTGAGCTTGTATATCCTGATGCGCTGGTGTATGCCTTCCTGGTTGGGGTCCAGATAGTATGTCGAGTCTATGGACAGACTGAGGTAGGCGCCTATGAGCTCGCGGGTGTCTCCGAAGTCCGTGGAGTCCGAGTAGGGGAGTATGTAGGAGGCGGAATGTGCCATCATGGTTCCGAAGGTGTCGTCGGTGAGTGTCCCGATGAGCATGTTGGTGCTGTTGGAGGACTGTACGGAGTCTATGGTGCGGTTGGTTACGGGCAGGTCGAATGTCCTGGTCCCTACTGTGATGGTGGCGGTGCCCGGTATCAGGCCCTCGCCCATGGTGCGGTCGTTGTCTACACATGAGACAGCCGTCATGGCGGCTGCCAGAAGAGTTATCAGCACTGCGGGTGCTGTCTTTCTAAAGAGCATCGTTCTCAGTTAATTTGTCGTAAAATTCGTTGTACTTCTGTATGTAGGTGCCTTCGGGGTGGTCTATCGGGGTGTACGCCAGTACCGGCAGTTTCCTGGAGGCGGCGTACCCGGCGATCTCTTCCCTCACGGACTCAGAGCCCATGATGACGGCATCCGCATACTGAATGGCGAGTTTTGCAAGATTTATGCCAGTGGGTGTCTTGAGGAGCTCGACATCCTTGGCCTTGATGCCGGGCACCGGTACCTTGGACTTCATATCGGCGGCGAAGGTGCAGTCCGGGAACTCGTCGTACAGGGAGACTACTACTTTGGCGTCTGAGAAGATGGGGTCGTTCTTGTAGGCTTTCTTGAGGTACAGCGGCACCAGATGGGATATCCATCCGGAGCAGTGTACGATGTCCGGTTTCCAGCGCAGTTTCTTTACTGTCTCCAGTATGCCGCGGGCGAAGAATACGGCCCTCTCGTCGTTGTCCTCCATGAACTCTCCCTGCTCGTTGACGTATATGGACTTGCGGTGGAAGTAGTCGTCATTGTCTATGAAGTAGACCTGCATCCTGGCCGAGGATATGGAGGCTACCTTGATTACCAGGGGACGGTCGATGTCGTTGATGACCATGTTCATCCCTGAGAGCCTTATGACCTCGTGAAGCTGGTTGCGCCTCTCGTTGATGCAGCCGTAGCGGGGCATGAATGTCCGGATTTCCTTTCCGGCCTCCTGTATGCCCTGGGGGAGATATCTTCCTACCGTCGAGACAGTGGTCTCGGGCAGGTACGGGTAAATCTCCGAATTGACGAATAGAACTCTTTTGGGATCTTTCATTTTGGATACTTTTCCGCAAATATACGAATAAAATATCTAAAAATATCATCATTTTATTTATCTTTGAGGGTTTTATACAACATACCAAAATGGCGCGTAACGAGAGCAACATTCTGTACAGGAGACTCTTGAGGTCGTATTTCTCATCGGTGATCAGTATCAGTCTGGTACTTTTCCTCGTGGGAATGGCCGGAGTGCTCATAGTCAATGCCCGTTCGGTATCGAATTATTTCAAGGAGAACATCACCGTCTCGGCCATCCTTACGCCCGAGGCCGACGAGGCCGATGCCTCGGCCCTGGCCGACAGCCTGGAGCGTACAGGTTACGTCAGGGATGTGCGCATCATCAGCAAGGAGGAAGGCACTGACGAGATGAAGGAGATACTGGGGGATGACTTCATGGATGTCTTCGAGGTCAATCCCATTCCCGTCTCCCTGGAACTGCAGATAGCCGCGGGCTACATCTCTACGGACAGTCTGGCTGTCATAGAGGAGTCTCTCTACGCCTGGCCGGCTGTGGACGAGGTGGTCTACCAGCAGTCCCTGGTGGAACTTCTCGAGGCCAACCTGGAGAGGATAGGTCTGGTGACAGGTGTGTTCGTGCTCCTGCTGCTGTTCATCTCAGTGGTGCTGATCAACAACACCGTCCGCCTGAACGTCTACGCCAAGCGCTTCACGATACACACCATGAGGCTGGTGGGCGCGACCAAGGGATTCATCACCCGTCCTTTCGTGGGCCAGGCCTTCTTCCAGGGCCTGATCTCCGGAGCCATCGCCGATGTCTTCATCCTGGGTGCCCTGTATCTGATACGCAACGAGTTCTATCAGCTCTTCTCCCTCTTCGACGCCATGCTGCTGGGAGCCGTTATGGCGGCCACGGTGGTCCTGGGCATGCTCATCTGCATGATATCCACATCGGCCGGTGTGCGCAGCCTCATATCCCTCAACCGAAGTGAACTGTATTATTAATAGGAATAAAGCAATAGAAAAATGGATAAATTCGCAATTCCCAAAGAGAACGTCCTCTACCTGATCATAGGCCTGGCCGTGATCATCCTGGGCTGCCTCTTCCTCATGGGCGGAGGCGCTGACAGCCCGGAAGTGTTCAACTACGCACTTTTCAGCTTCTCGAGAATGTACGTGGCTCCCCTGCTGA
>CALUFR010000140.1 GCA_944319875.1 uncultured Bacteroides sp. | reverse complement strand
CCTTCACGCATCGGGCGGCGAATCGGTCGAAAGAGCCGTATCCGCCAGTGTAACAGATAAGCGTCTCGTTGCTATCGGCAAGGGTCGCAAGAATGCTCATAAGCCGCCCCTTGACATCGTCCGTCTCCTGAAAATCTCTGTGTCCGCAAAAGGTTACGATCATGCTCCACCTCTCAAAAATACGACGCTATAACGTCCTATATTATACGAAAGATGAGAGGTTTCGGCAATCGATACGGCGTTTCAAATCCGTATTTTTAACAGCGTATTTTGGTAAACTGTTGGAAAAGTCCGAAAAGGGGTTTGTAGTGACGGTTTGCCAGGCGGTTGCCATGCGAATTAAAACTTTATTGAAAGAGCGGGGCATGACGCAGTACCGTTTGGAGAAGCTGTCGGGCATTCAGCACGGCACGATGAACGGCATCATGAGCGCCAAAAATCGCGGCATTGAGCTGAATACTGTCATGATGATCGCGCGCGGCTTCGGGATGACGGTGTTGGAGTTCCTCGATGACCCCGTCTTTACCTCCGAGGAGCTGGAAATCGAATAAACAATCAAAGCGGCCATGCGCCGCTTTTTTCGTGCCGTTTTGTGGGGGTAGGAGTGAGACCCTCCGAAAAAAATAATTTCAGAAATTTTTCTAAACACGACAATATCTGTCATATATCCTGTGCTATAATGCGGGCATGGATATGACGGCATACTGGTTGAATTTCAAGAAGAAGCGGACGGGGGATGGAAAATACTGCTATTTTTATCCATACACGCGCTGTGAAATCGACGATACGCCGACGTTTTTCATCGACGGCAAGCAGTATGTCCGCATCGAGGTCTCCGAGGCGGAATATATGGCCCTGCGCGAAATGGACGACGAGGAATACAACGATGAGCGAAGCGTGCACAACAAGCGGTGGACGGCGAATGTGCCTCGGCTTGCAAATGAGGACGGCGATGCAATCGACTTTTGGACTGACCGTGCGGAGGACAAGAGGACGCATTACATCGAGGACGATATTTGTGAGGCGATGGACAGACGAGTGGCAGAAGGAGCCCTGCCTCCCTTGGAGCGGCGCATCTATCATGCGGACAGGGCAGGCTTCACGCAGAGCGAGATCGCCAAGATGGTCGGTGTTGATCAGGCGACTGTCTCCCGCAAATCGGACAGGCTTTATGACCGCATGAATGCCGTGCGGCTGCACGACGGCGAGCGGACGCGGAAGGAGCTGGCGTTTGAGATTGGTTGGGAGAGCTTCCTGCGCAACGGCAATATGAAAAACGATGCGGACTTGCGGGCGGTGATTTTTCAGCTGTTGTGCGGTGAGGCATTTTTGGAGACGCTGCAAAAATGGTTTTGCTCGCCAAGAGAGCTCCTGAGGTATTCTGTCCGCTATCTGATGGTGGGTGGGAAGGAGACAAAAGAGGAGCTTTTAGCGGAGATTTCAGATCCTGCGCGGGAGTTTTATCGGCAGACTTTTGCAGAGGAACCGAACTGGCTGCAGATGCTTTGTCTGCGCGTGTTTCGTGAATTGGAGCGGCGGGTTTTGACGATGCCTGAGCCTTCGGGGAACGTCTTTCACGGCATGGAGCAGGCGGTGCAGGAGCTTGCCGAGCGGCGCAGAATGACGTACGATTTTTACCTGGACGAGATTTTGAGCCGCAAATACGAGCTGCGGCGCATCCGGCAAATTTGCGCCTTTGCTAAGCGCATTGCGGCTAAAACGCGGAAGAGTGAGGTGCGACTTACGATGCGCCGGGAGATCGCTCAAATGGCGCAGGAACGGCTTAAAATTCAGCAGGAATTGAAGGGCGTTATTGAGGCTCACCGCACCTCCCTGCCGCCCGAGGTGGCCGCCAAACTTTATAAGAAAACGAGCCGGAAAACCGATGTAAGTTGAAGATAAGTCTATATAAAATTCGTTTCAGCCTATTGATTTTGTGGCTGTAATCTGCTATAATTTGTTATATAACGACAAATGGAGTAAATTTATGACTTTTGCGGACAAGGTCAAGCACGTGCGGATGAAATTATACCTAAGTCAGATGCAGCTGGCAAAGGAGATCGGCGTATCGTTTGCTACCTTCAATCGCTGGGAAAATCAGGGCATAGAGTCGCGGCTTGCACACCTTGGCAAATTTCATGATTTCTGCGAAAAACACAATATCGCGTTCGACGAGAAAGGAGATGTAGACAATGGATAAAATTACCGTAAAGGACATCGACGTCCGTTATAAAAGAATCAACACGGGTGACTTTATCTGCCTCACCGATATCGCAAAGTACAAAAATCCGGAAGATCCTCGTTTCATCGTTTACAGCTGGCTACGCAATAAAAATACGATCGTCTTTTTGGGCCTTTGGGAGGAGCTGCACAATCCCGATTTTAACCGTGTCGAATTCGATACGGTTAAAAATGAAGCGGGCCTAAACTCCTTTATGATCTCCCCGCAGAAGTGGATCGAAAAGACGGGCGCTATCGGTATGACTGTTTCCAGCGGTCGATACAACAGCGGCGTTTACGCACATCAGGATATTGCCTTC
>CALUFR010000139.1 GCA_944319875.1 uncultured Bacteroides sp. | reverse complement strand
CCAGGTCAGCGCCCACGTCAGCTGCCTTGGTATAGATACCGCCGCCCACACGCGCGAAGAGAGCCTGTGTGGAGGCACCCATTCCGAAGGTCAGCATGGTCGTGGTGATGACCACCAGCTTCTGAGGGCCGTCCGCATTGACAAATGTATCCAGAATGATGTACCACAGAGAGATATCCAGCAGACCGAGGCCTACTACCGTGAGACCCATGACTGCTCCCGAACGGAAGGCCAGCTTCAGTCCGGAGTTGAGCGAGCGGCGGGCGGCATTGGCTGTCCTGCCGGAAGCGTAAGTCGCTGTCTTCATGCCGATGAATCCGGCCAGGCCGGAGAAGAATCCGCCGGTCAGGAATGCGAAGGGCACCCAGTGGTTCTGCACGTCGAAGCCGTAGGCCAGGACTGCGAAGAATATCGCCAGGATGATGAACACGATGGTCACCACCTTGTACTGCTGTTTGAGATAGGCCATGGCGCCCTTGCGGACGTGAGCCGCAATCTCTCTCATGGTAGGCGTACCCTCGTCCTCCTTGAGCATTTTCCTGTAAAAATAGAAGGCAAATCCCAGTGCAATGAGGGACGACAGGGGCACGAGCCAGAATAATAAATCTACAGACATTGTTTTGTTTTAGAATTAAGTGGTTACTGAATATTGATTTGGTGAAAATGTTCCGCAGTAAGTTCAGGGTCGATGGAAACGGCTGTCCGCATCAGGACGGAGGGATCTCCGGTAGAATAGAATTCGGCAGTGCCTCCTCCCTCCTCCGGGGACCGCAGCACGCGGGCAGTCTGCCGTGCGACGGCCGGGGCGGGATTGATGATCCTCACATCCGGGCCGGCGACCCGGGCGATCTCCTTCTCCAGGAAGGGGAAATGGGTACAGCCCAGGACAATGACATCGGCACCCTCCTCCGTCATCTCCTCCACATACCGCCGCACCAGCTCCGAGGGGACCTCCCCCCTCTCCACCGCCTCCACCAGTCCGCGGCCGACTTTCTCGACTATACGGATGTCGGAGGCGTACCTCATGACGGTGTCATGGTAGAGGCTGCCCTTGAAGGTGTTGGCCGTGGCCAGCACTCCTACGACTCCGGTACGGGAGGCCAGGGCAGCAGGCTTGACGGCAGGTTCCATGCCTACGAAGGGGACGGTGTAATGTGAGCGCAGATAAGAGATAGCGGCAGCCGTAGCCGTATTGCAGGCCACGACCACCGCTTCCGCTCCACGGCCGATGAGGAAATCCGTCACGGCGCAGGCCCGTCCGGTTATATACTCGGGAGACTTTTCCCCATAAGGACAATGGGCCGAATCGGCGACATACACATAGTCCTGCCGAGGCATCAGGGCACGGAGCTCTTTCCACACGGAAAGTCCGCCGATTCCCGAATCATAGACTCCGACCATAACCGGATGAGCAGCTTATACTATTTCTTGAGATACTCGTCGAGCAGGGCCTCTATCTCGTCTTCAGCGACCTTGCGGCCGATGATGTTGCCCTCTGAGTCCACGAAGGTGTTCTGGGGGATGAAGTTGACATTGTACATCTGACCCACCTCGCTCTGCCAGAACTTGAGGTCGGAGACATGTGTCCAGGTGAGCTTGTCATCCTTGATGCCCTTGACCCATGCGTCATGGTCACGGTCCAGGGAGACGCCGATAATCTCGAATCCCAGCTTGTGGTACTTGTTGTATATCTTCACGAGAGTGGGATTGAAGTTACGGCAGGGCCCGCACCAGCTGGCCCAGAAGTCGATCATGGTCACCTTGCCCTTGGGATAGAACTCGGAGAGGGTTACAGGCTTGCCGTCGGGGTTGTTGAGCGTGAAGTCAGGGGCCTTGTTGCCTACGGCGAGGCTCAGTTCCTTCTGCAGGTATTCGTCAATGACTGAGACGAACCTGTTCTCTGCGAACTCAGGCAGGGCCCTGTAGCTTTCTACCAGCGCGGAGAGGGTGTCGGGAGTCATGTAGTAATACTCCCTGTTCTGCATGATGAAGTAGAGGGCGAAATCCGATACGGGAGCCTCGGCTGTGAGGGCCTCACGTACTGCGTCCAGTTCCTCCTGATACTGACTGTAGATCCTGATGGCGGAGTCGCGCACTGCCTCGGTGGAGGTGGGTCTGCGCATGTCCTTGATGACGTTCATGATGTCATATTTCTCGCCGAGGGCCTTGGACTGCTCGCCGTAGCGGTTGAGAAGGGTCTGGGTAGGACCTCCGGTGATTACCGGCTCTGCGAAAGTGGTGTCAGTGGTGATGGTGACCTGCGCATTCTCCAGGAAGAGAGATATCATTCCGGGAATTCCGTCTATAGTGATCAGGTATGCCTCGGGAGTGGTTACAGAACCCTTGAACACAAACTTACCGTTGATAACCTCGGCTGTATCCCTGATGGGATTCTCCCTGTCCCTGTTGAAGAGATAGGCTGTGCCGTTGACCAGCTTGTCGCTGTCTCCGGTGACGGTTCCCTTGATGGTGTACTTGTCACCGCTGTTGCATGCCGCTGCCAGAACTACGGCAGCGCAGATAAAGAGTAATTTTTTCATAATGGTAGATATTGTTGATTATTATTTGTTTTCTTCTCCGTCCAGGAACCACTCCTTGTACATCATGTAGCCCTGCGCGTTCTTGTGGGCGGACTGC
>CALUFR010000138.1 GCA_944319875.1 uncultured Bacteroides sp. | reverse complement strand
CGGAGAAGGGAATGCTGAGGCTGATGGTGACGGGGGAGGCGGAAGAAAGAAAAAAATAATATAAGATAAAAGGAATGAGGGGTAGATGTCTGGCGTGTAGAGATAATGGCATCCCCGCTCATTCCATAACCCTTAAAAAAGGAGGCTAATTGCAAATATAATGATTAAATAGTTATCGGCAATGCGTTTGCCGTTGTCCCGGAAAGATTTTAGGAAGATTTGTGTCTTTCCGGCACGTGAAGAACATGTGCGTGCAACAAATCCCGCAATGAAAAATTTCAAATTTAAAAAATAATTAAAATGAAAATATTAAGTAAGAAGGTTGCTCTTGTAGCAGCCATTGCCGCAGTGGCAAGTTATGGTGTTTATACTAACCAAGCAAAAGAAACGATGTCGGACGTGATGCTGGCGAATGTGGAGGCGCTGGCGGAATATGAAGGTGGAAATCCCTCGGATTGTGAAGTCTATTGTGCTCCGGATGAGACTTGTACTTGTATTATAAAATACCATTATAGTTCTGATAATGTAGAGCATAGAACTTGTCCAGATCATCGCAGTAGAAGTTAATTAAAAATTATCAGAGGCTGTCTCAAGATGAAAAAACAGCATTGCTGTTGCTTCTTTTGAGAAGCCTCTTTTACTATTCATTATTATGAAAACATTAAGGTCTATAATCGTATTTTTTGCCATATCTGTTTTGTACTGTTCCTGTTCCAATCAAACGAAGACAGATTCTGGAATAACTGAATTTGATTATAATAGTTTTAAGACAGTACAGAAATTAAATGGGCATGTGTATAATTTGGATACAACAGTGTTGGCTCCCAAACGTTTGCATATATATGGCGCTGTATTGGCCGTTCTGACTCCCCAAGAAGACAAGGTTTTACATTTGTTCAATTTGAAGAGCGGAAAAGAGCTGGCTTGTGGACTTGAGATTGGACAGGGGCCGAAAGAATTGTTAGCACCGGAATTTGTGGATACTTCTGACAGTTCAGAAATAGTACTGAGCGATATGGCGATATCTACAGTGGTAAAATATCGTTTGAAAGACTTTTTGCATCATGAAGATCCTGATATTGTTTCACGCATATCTTTGGATGATGGAATATATGGCCGTATAGGAACGTTGCAGGGTAACTATGTAGCTCCGGCTTTTTGTGAAGATTTTCTCCTTCATCGTTTTGATGCGAAGGGCAATATAGTTGATTCTATAGGGACTTACCCCAATACGGAATTTGATGTGACATCCATGGAAAAAATGACAATGTTCGGCTTTCAATTAGCGACGAACGGTTTTGACCGTATAGCTGTTTGTTATTCATGGAGTGACATGATTGATATTTATGATGCTGAAGGACATTTGTTAAAACGCATGCATGGTCCAGATCATTTTATATCCCATTATAAAGAACGGCGAATGGGAAAAGCAGTCGGTGCCCTGAGGGTGAAAGGTCAATCATGGGACGCTTATAGTGTTCCGGTTTCAGTGGGAAATGAATTTTGGGTATTGTATAGCGGTGCCAAAGACTTGGAGTCCAATTTCTCAGATTATCGGAAACGGATATTGGTGTTCGATAAAAATGGCGCTCCATTGCGGCTATATGAATTGGACAAGGGCATCATTATGTTCGATGTGGATGAGTATAATAAGAAAATATATGCCATTTGTTCAAAACCGGAATATCACATTATGGAATATGCATATTGATAAGTTACTCTTTGTATGAATAAGTGTTTATTGGTATTGGGAATGATTTTATTACTGTCTTGTGGGCAGTCCCGGAGAGGGAATGTGAATGCCTTGTTAAAGGACTGGCTGGGTCGTGAAGTTTTCTTTCCTAAGGAGGCAGTTTTTACGATACAGGCGACGGATACAGTGGCTGTAGATTTAAATAAATTCGCATATAAAATAGTGAATTATGTGGATACAACAGGTTGCACGACGTGTAGACTGCAATTGTCAATGTGGGATGATTTCTGGACGGAAATCTCTTCTGTTACTCCGGATAAAACAGCTTTATTATTCTTTTTATGTCCGAAAGATTTACGAGAATTGAAGTATGCATTAAAATATGACAATTTCAAACATCCGGTTTGCGTTGATTTAAATGATAATTTTAACCAAATAAATAAATTTCCTGCAAATTCTGCTTTTCATACATTTCTTTTAAATGAGAAAAATCAGATAGTAGCTATGGGTAATCCAATTAATAATTTAAAAGTTCGTAGTCTTTATCTGAAAATCATCCGTGGAGAGACCGATAGTCAGGAAAAGGAAACGCCTCGGTCCCATACCTCGGTGGAGGCTGACCGCACGGAGGCGGACATGGGCAGCTTCTATTGGCGTGAAGAGCGGATGGCGGAGTTTACCTTGAAGAACACGGGCGATATTCCGCTGGTGATTCACGCCGTGAATACCTCGTGCGGCTGCACGCGTGCGGAGTATGACGCGAAGCCCGCCCGTCCGGGCGAGAGCATCGTGTTGCGAGTGACCTATAAGGCGGACAACCCGGGACACTTCCGCAAGCTGGTGACGGTGTATTGCAACACGGAGGAGGGAATGCTGAGGCTGATGGTGACGGGGGAGGCGGAAGATAAATAATAATGAGATAAAATAAAGATAGCAATTTTATTTGATTTCGGCAATACGTTTGCCGCTTCCGTTGAAAGGATAGATACGGAACAAAAGAAATGTGCTAATATGTGTATCAAAACATGAATTGGTTATGTTTGAATTTATATCGCATGTCAAGCTAAATGTTTTGGTACACATTTTAATGAAACGATGTTTAATATGAAAATAAGAAAAACGTTCTTATTTGGCTTGCTTGCCGGAATGTTATGGGCTTGTACACCTGAAGTTCAAAATGATATTCAGCTTTTGTCTGTAGATTTGAATCCGTCGGAAGTTCCTTTCGGTGAGTTGTTCTCCAAAATGGAACTGATACCTTTGGAAACTACGGACAGTTGTTTATTGATGAGAGTCGACAAGATCGTGGCTTTTGAAAACCGATTGTATGTATTTGATGGCCAGCGTCCTGCGTTGTATGAATTTGATGAGGAAGGCCGTTTTGTGCGGCAAATAAGTCGTAAGGGCAACGGACCGGGAGAATATCAGTTGGTTTACGATTTCATGATTGACAGGGACAGACGGAGCATCTACTTGCTGAGTCCTTATGGATTTGTAGGCAGATATGGTTTGGATGGAAGTTTTATCAGACAGGACAGGCTGCCGACCAAGCCCAATTATTATGCTGTCTCTTCTCTGGATACGGAAAACCTGGTGCTTTGGTCATGTGTGAGAGAGGACGAAGACGGATTGTCCGTTGTGAGGAAGGACTCCTTAAATATGGTTCGTGGCTTTTGGAGGAACGACCGTATACTGGATATGGGCTGCTTGCAGCCGTTCTATGAATATGCCGGTAAGGTATATTTCGCTTCGGGCTACCAGAATGTGGTTTATGAGCTGGGACGGGAGTGCATGAAACCGGCCTATTCCTGGGACTTCGGCAAGGAGGGCATCAGTGAGCAGATGTTGCAGAAGTATCGCTCTATCGAGAATGAAAGTCAACGGAACAAACTTTTGATAGGGGACTTGTCGGAAGGCATATTGCCTTTTTGCATGAGGTTTCATAGAGAGAACAGTACCTATTATTATGTAAACTTGCAGAAGGGATTGGGTACGGCTGACCGTTCCATCCATGTCTTTTACCGTAAGGCCGACGGGCACGCGTCCGTCTTTGAGACAATGGCTGGAGGCCTGCGTTTGCGTCCGTTGCTGTTTACGGACGGATATTTCCTTTCGCTGGTCGATTTTACGGAACATGAACTTCTTCGTCCCTATTTGTCGGAACGGGAATTTACTGAACTGTCGTCGCGTACGGAGGAAGATAATCCCTGCCTGTTAAAATGTTACTTCAAATGAGAAAGTTATTGTCTGTTGTATGTGTGCTGGGATTGTTGTCTGTCTTCTTTTCGTGTAAGGGGAAAACAGAAAAAGACCAAATTGAACAATTGCTGAAGGAGTGGACTGGAAAGAAAATTAGTTTTCCGGAAGAATGCGCGTTCAGTGTGTATGGTAAGGATTTTGTGTTTGACACGGTACAGTTTGGCCGTACATTTGTGTTATACTGCGGAACAAAAAGGGGAATTTTATAGGACGGTCCATATCTATTGCAACATTGACGAATCAGTTTTGGAATTTGAACTTATCGGAAAGGCTGTTTAGTATGAAATTCTATGAATTTAAAATTATTACCGCTCTACCGGTTGTGTGGATTTTCCAATACTTCCTAAATCGTTTCTTATGATATTGAGAAATCTGAAAAGATACGTATAATTATTTGTCAAGAGTTGAAATGGAATACTCAGGGAGTTCGTCTGTTTTGACTCTTGACCTGTATGAATAACTATCAATCATGAAAAATGTATTTTTTGTATACTTAGGGATTTTGTTATGTGTATTTGTTTCTTGTCAGAGTAAAGTTTCAGTTCCTGATGGATGCGAAACCATTACGGTTGATTTAGGCCGCAAAGACCTGATTCAGAAGGACGCCGCTTTTTCCAACTATTCATATATCCGGTTGGAAGTTACGGACGAATCCTTACTGGGCGATGTGGCCAAAGTTGTCTGCGATGATGAACGGATTTATGTGTTATCCATGCTGGATCCGACCTTGTTCATATTCGACAGAACAGGTAAATTTCAATCCAAACTGTCGAAAGGCCAAGGTCCTGGTGAAGTGATTTTTGTGTCGGACATCGTCTTATATCAAGACACACTGTTTGTGTTGGATAATTACCGAAGCATCAAAGCCTATGATCGGAACGGACATTATCTTGGCGAAAAAATGAGATTGAAAGACCCTTATTTTTCGATGTACTTTACTCCGGAAGGTCTTTATCTGATGGAACCCAATATCAACAGCCGTTCGGAGCATAACCTGCATCTGCTGACCGCGCGCGGTGAAGAAAAGACGTACCTGCCCAAGAACAAATGGCTAAAAGACGTAAGTATCACCACTTATTTCACGATGTATGACCGACATGTCACGTGGCCTCTTTCGGACAGGATTTATCAGATAGAAGAGGGGACAGGCGAGGTACATTCCATCTATCGGATAGATTTTAAAGGGAAGTGGATTGCCGAGCAGGAATATAAGGAGGCGGTACAAAGCAGCGATATGTGTGAAGGGAAAATGGACAAGTATGCTTATTGGTTGAAGGATGTGGCCACTATTCCCGGAGGTGTTTTTTTCAGTTTCATCTATGGAAAGCCGTATTACGTGAAATATCGGAATGGTGAATGCCAGCTATACGACTGTTTATTGGAAGACTTTCCGGACATGGAAACAGGGGCGGTAGGCTCGGATAAAGATAAGCTGATTTATGTATATTCGCCCGATGAATTGCAGGAGTACAGGAAGGAACATCCTCAGAGCAAATTGGCGTCGTTGGAATGGTTGGGGAATGATGTGGAAAGTTTGAACCCGGTTTTGTTTTTTATCCCATTAGATGAATAAGCTCATTAAGTTTATATTTCGTGTTATCAAAATTCAAATTGCCTATCATTTTGTCATGCTGAACGCGAGTGAAGCATCTCCCTGTCACTGCTGGGCACTTAGTCCCAGCTGATTTTCAGTTGTTTATAATTTAGTTCTTTGACATTTTTGTAATTGCAATCAGTAAGTATCTCTCTTACAGGTGTTTTATCCAGTAGAGAGAAGCTCAGAA
>CALUFR010000137.1 GCA_944319875.1 uncultured Bacteroides sp. | reverse complement strand
TCCAAAGAATAACGACATAATAACAAAAACTCTCTGTATCACAGAGGAGGAGAGGGCTATATCATACCTCATCGATACCGATGACTGGTTGGATTTCTGATTTGGGTGACGCAATGATAAAGTCAGGGAATAACGACATGAAAACGAAAATTTTATTTCTGGTTTTGATTTTGGTAGCGGTAGTCGTTACCTTTCAGATGAATGTGAAACACGAACGTTTGGATAACGTGATGCTGGAAAATTTGGAGGCTTTGTCATCCGGTGAATGGGAGGGACCTATTGTTTGTATTGGATCCGGCTGTGTGGATTGTCCTATTAGTAACGTAAAAGTATATATAGTAACGTCTATTAATGGTTTCGCTGATTTTGATTAGCCTATCATTTATTAGGATATAATATAAATAGGAATGAAGAGGAGCGGGCGACCAATCGTTAATTGGCATACCGTGAGTCGTCCGCTCCGTAACTCATCCCGGAAAGGAGGTTCGGAAACAAAGATAGCACAAACCGAGAGAAGCACAAAGCGGAAAACAAAGTTTTTAAGCTTTTGCTTCCGAGGTGCCGTCTATTTATCTGAAGATAGCAATTTTTTATTTGATTTCGGCAATGCGTTTGCCGTTGTCCCGGAAAGATTTTAGGAAGATTTGTGTCTTTCCGGCACCCGATATGGGTGCATAAACAAATCCTGCAATGAAAAAGTTTAAATCTAAAAAAGCAATTAAAATGAAAATATTAAATAAGAAGGTTGCTCTTGTAGCAGCCTTTGCCGCAGTGGCAGGTTATGGTGTGTATACCAATCAAACACAGAAAACGATGTCGGACGTGATGCTGGCGAATGTGGAAGCGCTGGCGACAGGTGAAGCTAATCCTGGCGATCCATGTTATAAAGGTTCCTATAATAGTTCTTTACCTGAAGCTGTAAAATGTGCTCATCCATGCACAATAGAAAGATGCGGTGGAGAGGTTGATAAATGCTATTAATAGTAATAAGCAGGCAATAATATGTTTCCTATGGTTGATGCAACAATTAGGCAATGTGTTATTGCCTGTCTTTGAATTAGAGCAAATAGTGTATTGATAATTACAGTGAAATTATGAAAAAAGTACTCTATATCATTTTTTGTTTATTCATCTTCTCGTGTACTTCCGTGGATGATGATTTTGATTTTGTAGATTTGTCGAAATCGGTGACATTACAATCTCCTGAAACGATTTTGCGGTTTGATGACAAATATCCGGTGAGCGTAAAGGTCAAGGATTCATTGTTCTTCGTGATTTATGTAAAAGCGGATACCTGCGTCGATGTTTATAACATAGAGACGAAGCGGAAAATAAAATCCTTGGGACCGGTGGGGCATGGAGCTGATGACTTGATAAATCCTAATTTTATTTTGTCAGCAGATAATGACAGGGTCTTGTTGGATGAGGAAAACCTGAAAAAGATTGTGGAAATAGCTAAAGATGATGTCGGCAATATGCGGCTGAAAGAATATATTCCATATCCGGACTCGATATTTATGAGCAGTGAGACTAATCTGTCTGAGAACTATATTGCAGGCAGGAAGGTTGATGGTATTAGCGGAAAAATGTTCTATGTTTACAATAGGAATACAGGGAAAATATTGGAAACAAAATGTCCTTTTACCTTGAGTGAACCTATAGCAGACTATAACTATACTTTTGCACCAATAGTTGCTTTAAACGAACAACAAAAACGTATCATAGTAGGCATGTATTTTTTTGACTTGGTCCATGTATATGATTTGGAAGGAAAGCATATCAGTACATTCAAATTCTCTGAAAGATGTATCCCCGATGTAAATAAGAATACGAGGAGACTGACATTGGAGAATGGCTATTCCGGCTTCATCCGCTGTTTCCCTACGGAAAAGTATTGTTATTTATTGCGTATGACTACTGACCCGGCAGCAGGGAAAACGGAGAAAATGTTGATTCAGACGGATTGGAATGGTAATCTGGTACACTCCTACCGCTTTGCGGATAATGTGTCGGGGCAATTTTATATAGACGAACCGGCTCACAGATTATATATAATCCGGAACAGTTGGGATGCAGCTATCAATGAAGAAGTATTTGAAATCGTATCTTTCAAGCTGAAATGATTTTAATGTTGTCTGTTCTTTTTATATTTATTGCGGAATGAGAAAGTTTTTATTCGTGTTCTTTTGCTTGAGTCTTTTATTCTCTTGTAAGCAAACAAATAGAAAGAATTTTATTAACGCTGTTGTAGAATGGAAAGGGAAAGAAATCATTTATTCTAATGATATGATTTTCACGTTATGGGGACAAGACACACTGGATTATTCCATACCTCATGCAGATTATAGAATAGTAAGTTACGTTGATTCTGTAGGATGTACGAGTTGCAAATTGCAACTATTGAGATGGAAATCATTGATGGCAGAGATATCCTCTGTATCTCAGGACAGTGTACCTGTCATTTTCTTTTTTCATCCAAAGAATGTTGAAGAAATTATTTATCGATTAAAGTTTGACAAATATAATTATCCCGTTTGCATAGATTTTGATGATAAGTTTAATAAACTGAATCATTTTCCTGCCGACCCCACTTTCCAGACGTTCCTGCTTGACAAGAACAACCGTGTGCTGGCCGTCGGCAACCCCGTCCACAATCCGAAGGTCAAGGAACTCTACCTGAAAATCATTCGTGGGGAGAGCGGCAGTCAGGAAAAGAAAACGCCCCGGTCCTATGCCATAGCGGAGGTTGACCGTAAGGAGGCTGACATGGGCCGCTTCTACTGGCGAGAGGAGCGGACGGCGGAATTCGTACTGAAGAACACGGGCCGTATTCCGCTGGTGATTCAAGCTGTGAATACCTCGTGCGGCTGCACGCGTGTGGAGTATGACGAGAAGCCCGCCCGTTCGGGTGAGA
>CALUFR010000136.1 GCA_944319875.1 uncultured Bacteroides sp. | reverse complement strand
GGGAAGAAGTTCTGTTCCATAGTGTTATTCCATTGGGCGTATCATTGATTCTATAAAGTTTATTTCTTCTTGTGTCAGATTGTATTTTTTGTAAAGTTCTTGGTCTGTCCATGGTTTGGAGAAGTCTTGAATGGGGACAAATTGAAAATTATCTTTTGTAATATTCATTCCAGATAAGGTTAATAATATCATTAATCTGGCAAATTTAGTTTTATAGAAAGAAACACAATTATTGGCTTCATCTTCATTCTCAAATGCTGCAAGTAAAAGATATGTTTCTGTCATCACCTCGTTAGGGTATAACAACTTTACTTTAGTTATAACGTTCATTTTACCATCAGATGCATTATTGACTCCACCACGGTCTGGATTAACCTTTCCAATTATGATTTTGTATTTATTCAATAGCTTCTCATTCTTTGATATTGAATCTTTATGTACATAACCAATACCTTCACTGCTATATAATTTCACAGCTCCTTCAAAATATATTTTTTTACCTCTTTCTGATGAAACAAAACCAAAAGGATTTCTTGGATAAACGACATGGCTCATGAATTCATTGGTTGATGCAATAATCTTATGAATTATATCTATTCCTATATTATTGCGAATAAAAATATCAAATTCGTTTAAATCCCTATATCTTATAACTTCATTGTGACCTTGACGAGAAATTAACTTACAATTTCCTGAATATAAGTTATCCCATAGAAAATAACAAACACCTCCGGCAATATCTACTCCTGGAAAACATTCTCTACTTTTAGGATAGTCAACCATGATTGATATTTTTTTGCTATTTAGCATATTGGAACGGAACTCGTTTAGTCCTTTCCCCCCAGCAAACCATCGAGAAGGAGTAATTTAAGCCCTATTTATAGCCTTTCTAAAGGCATTTTGAGTAGCCTCAACTTGAAAAAAGTTGGGGCTATTTTGTTGATATACAGTTGAAAAGCACGCCACAAGCCGCCTGGTACATATTTTTACACTTATGTTAATGTATTTAAATTGACACCAGCTTTTGACACCAGTCTTTAATATTGATATTTTTCCTGATGGAAATAATCCTGTAATTTAGTGGAAGAAAAAATTTTATCTCAGGATTTTGTTTTTTAATTTTCTTTTATTTACGTTTGCATTATAACAATAAAACACTATAAGCATGTTAACTATAGATAGTAACACAAAACTAAGAATTAACTTCAATTTGAAGCCAATAAAAAGTGGAAAATCACAGATTTAGTTATCTTGCACAATTAATAATGAACGTGCATACATATACACGGGTGAACTTATTAATAAAGAATACTGAATTAAAAAATAGACGTGAAATTGGAAAAACTTAGCCGTTTAGATAGAAATGCTGGAAGTTGTGAAAATACTTATAGATAATAAAATAACCTATTCATGCAGAAAAAACAATTTATTGGTAGAACACAATACATTGCCAAAGGTGATAAACTGGTAAGAAAAGTTGAAAGTATTAAGACAAAAGAACAGAAAAAAGAGGAATACAAAGAAATTATAACATTACTCAAAAAAGAATATTCAATCCGTAATACGGCATCATTATGTAATATAGAAATTAGTACCGTACAAAAGAATAAAGAAAATTTAGCATTATGAATATAGAACATACCAGAAAAATCTATATAATAGATAATAAATACTATTTAATTGATATAGATAATCATTGCTTATATGACGTTAAATTTATAGAAGAAGAATGTTATGGTCTTAGACGATTTATTAGCTGTATTAATGGACAAAATATGTATGGATGTATAAATAATAATTTTGAGGAGGTAATAAAATGTCAATTTACATACATGTCAACATATAGTGATAAGGCTTACAGTGTCTCATTAAGAAACCCTTTAAAAGCTTACAATGATGATAGAAAATATTTTAATTTTCTAATTAATCATAGTGGAGTTCCTATAAATATTATAAACACCAAAGAAAACGGATTAAACAAACAAACAATAATAGAATTTGAAGAATATATAGCTATAACACATTTCAAAAATAATTTAGCAATTGGATTATCAAAAAATGGGAAATTGGGTGTTGTCAGTTCTAATGGAAATACTTTCCTTGAAGCTGTTTACGATGATATAAGATTAAATTTAAATGAATCTCATATTTATACACAAATTGAAAATGAATCAATAATTATTCTTTATCTGCCAAAGAAAAAATTATGGCTAAGATTGACCAAAGAATATAAATTTGAAGAATACAATATTTATGAAAAAGTTTTTATTCTTAAATATAAGGGCAAATATACAGCAATAGATTTTAATGGCATAAATATAATACCGCCTATATATCAAAAATTAGAATTTAAGGGAGATTTTATCATTGCAAAAAATGAAAGCAATAAAGTTGGAGTAGTATTAAGAAATAATTACCTAAATACAATAATACCTTTTGAATATACAAATATCATTCAGCTTAATAAAGAATATTTCTATATAATAAAAGATGAACATGTTGGATTGTATCATATGAGTGAAAAAATAATCCTAATACCTACAATATTACCAATAAAAATACAATTATTTCCACAATATATAGGTGATGGACTTATAGGATATAAACTTAACTCAGAAAAAGGATTTATAAATTTCAACGGAGAAAAACAATTTACATTTAATGGAAATTTCCAAACATGTTTCAAGAATGGTTTTGCATACATTATACAAAATAATAAATATATAAAAGTCGACAAATTAGGTAATAAATTAGAAGAAATAGAAATTATAATTGATAAAAGTGAAGATGAAGAAGATGATATATATTGGACAGAAGAAGACAGTTGGGATGCTATGACTGATGGGATGCATGGAAAATATCCTGGTGGAGATATAGATTATGAGAAATTCGGGCTCTAATACCTTTTCATCCAATAAGCATTTTGCAATATAGTTAAAACTCTTATAATAAACGTAGTATGTTTAACTATAAGAAGAATAAAATAATCGAAGGGAATAATTTAAACCCTATTTATAGCCTTTCTAAAGGCATTTGGAGTAACCTCAACTTGAAAAAAGTTGGGGCTATTTTGTTGATTTACAATTGAAAAGCACGCTACAAGCCATCAGGTATAGATTTTTACATTTGTGTTAATGTATTCAAATTGACACCAGTTTTTGACACCACTTATATATCATATGTTTCCTATCATTAATAATACAAGTTAAAA
>CALUFR010000135.1 GCA_944319875.1 uncultured Bacteroides sp. | reverse complement strand
TTTTTCTTTCATTATCCGTTTTTTATTTTCTCTGGAAGTTCCATGAAACAACCATTTATCACTGACATGTTTTTCCATTCCACTATCAAACCATTCTTATGGTATACCAGCCGCAGAGCGTCTAGTATCGCTGGCGGTAGTCAACTGAATATGAATATCCCTTGCCCGCTGCTTATAATATATTATTTACAATAACTGTAAACTTATTATCTATTTCTTTATTATAGCAGTTTCTTTTGTGATGTAAAGATGTCACAAAGAATTTCCCTTAATACTTCCTCCAAGTCATCCCATTCACAATCTCTACATAAGACTGTATAGTCTTCACTACTTTGCTGCTCACATTGGTATCAACATAATCGGGCACAGGTATTCCGTTATGTCCGCCAGGAAAAATCCCAGACCTCCGACTGCTTTCCGGGCCATTGATATCCAGCGTAGACAGACAACCGCTTATAGATCAGAGCGAAACCGTCTTCCCATACAAGCCCCTTGATACGGTCACTTCATCTGCCGCAGAAGAGAAAAAAGGATATCCTTTTCATATGAATCCAGCTAGAAGCTGAATTTTGCAATAGATACCAGCCATCAATCCCACGATGTAAATCTGTGTATCCGGCAACGATATAGATTTCCCAGAATTCTGTTGCGTTATTCAGCATCCAGGATCCCTCCGATACGTGAGAAGTTCATCCGAAACAGAATTTGCAATCTCCAGGATAAGATCTCCTTCACAGATCACGAGACCCGGATGGAAAACCGGAGCTGTGTTCTGCGAAGATGATAGAAGTTTAAGTTCAGCAAAAGGAACCGTCCTCTGAGTCACAGGCGCCAGCTCCTGATCCGGTTAGACAGCTGCCAGTAATGACGGATCCCGGGCATTCTCAAAAGCTTCCCTGCGCAGAATCCTCGCCAGGAGAAGAACTGCTTTTCTAAGATCTCCTTTTTCCCTGCACAGGTGCTTTTTGACATTCCACTGTTTATGCATTCATTCATGATTTTAGTCCAGTACTCTGCACGGACCTGATATGTTATCTTATCCATAGGGACAACTCCTTTAAAAACCTTGTAGTTTTCTAGAGTTATCTCATGGATAGAAAAAACTAGCATGGTACTAATGATTTACCGTATACTTCTTTTCCTAAGGACTTGCTTTCCATTACCATAGCCATCTCATTCTCAAAACACAAATCATATTAGGAATTGTTTCATGAAGTACGGTTCAGACACTGCGTAAAAACTATTTCGAGGCTAAAGCAATAATTTGAGAATACGAATTACATAGTCTTTAAATAGTCTTTATCAGATCAACACCGTCCACAGTATATAAAGCATCTTTACATTTGTTAATCTGTTTCATATAAAAATATTTTTCGTAAAAAGAATATACCGCTAATGTATCCAGTCGAAAGCAAACCTTTTCCGGAATATCTAAAATTTTTCTATTACTTTTCAATAACCAGCCTAATCTTTGCATGTCTTTTGTAGGTTCGATAGAATATTTTGATGTAATATATACTTCTGGGATCTCTCTTGATCTTTCACATAATATCGGAACATCAATCAAGCACTCTTCGATCCAATCAAGATTCATTTGATCTTCTGAATAGGCCATAAATAATTCTACAATAAACAGTTGAAGAAAAAAACAGTTGTAACTGTATTCTACATTTATTGAATATTTCCAGAGATTCATATGTGTAGAATACTTTTCTTTCCAATAGCCATGAACTTTTTCGTATAAAGAATCCAAAATCTTTTCAATTTCTGATAAAATATCATCCGCTGTATCTTCCAACAATTCATTCTCTTCATTAAAAAGCAACGTCAAATATAGAAGTTTTTTCAGTCTGACTCTTTCTATCAGATTTGGCTGAAAATTACTATTTTGTTTATATAAGGGCTGTTTAAATAGCTGTATCAAATCCAGATATTGGTTTACAGACCATTGGATATAACTTCTTAATTCCATATAGTATTCTCCTTTATCTGTCTATTTGAAGATAATATACAAAATCCATAACCTCTTTAATATAGCGTCTTTCATTTTTCAAATTTCTATCGAGTACATGACGTTTGTTTGCAAGCTCGCGCCTCAAAACATTACCGTTCATATTGAAATATTCAGCAAGAAAATCAAATTCCTTTTCCGATATATATTTGTTTGCAAAATACCCATTACTGAAAAGAAAACTCTTTAACGCTTGTATAAATGAGTTATAGTATTGTTGATACCTATTATCAGTAAATCCTATATGATTATAATATGAATAAACAGCTGCATAAAATACCGATATATCATATTCAGACAATATATCACTACTTTCTCCCATTTTAAAGCAACGAAGAATTCTACTTCCCTCCATCTGAATATCGTTTGAAAGCAAGCCTGTATCCAGTGCTTTCAAAATAATACATATAAGGCTATTTTGTAGCTGTTTTTCTGTAGAAAAAAGGTACTGCTCATCTAGTTTCCTTTCTATTTCTTCTATCGTTACTATCTGAGTGGCATTCTGTCCTGCGGCATCTGCCAGCAAGTAATCCCGTTTATGCATAGAAAGCCACTCTATAAACCAAATTTCAATAGTTTTCATGTCAACTGGAAGACTATTTTCAGAATATATATATTCTGAACCTTTGTTTAGCTGAAACTTTGGCAAAAAATCATAAAAACCACATATTGAAAAGTCATCAAAAATATGATCAATACCTTTAGAAAACTGTGCATTAATAGATACTTCTGAAAGATTTTTTAAAAGTTTGGGAGGCTCGCCTATAAAATTTGATAAATATATTTGAAAAACCCGCCCTGTAAAATAGCTTAACGTATAAATTACAGCCCTGTAAATCGTGACAAAATCTTCTGTATCATTGCCATCTCTTTCCTTTTTGTTTTGGATATATCTTAAGTACTCTGTATCAGCAAACAACGCAGAAAAATACTCCATCGTTTGCTGGTACTCCATTGAGCGAAACATAGCAAAAGGTGTAAAACGGCAATATACCATTCTTTGATTATCTGGAGTAACTTTGGGCTCGTATCTGCACTTGATGACCAAAGCAATCAATGCCTCTCCAAATACATTTTTTAAGTATCCATTATCATAAGTGAAAAAGCCGTTATAATAAGCTCTCTCTCTTATATTTACGTCATATTCTGTGAACAGCCATCCTGCGTTTTTCTCTTCTTTCAGTTTGTTAAAATTGTCCTCTGATATTCGAATTTCTTCAAATACCGGAAGATCTATAACATAAGAGTGTCTACTTTCCTGGACAGCTTGAAGCTCCTTGATCACGAATTGTGACATCTGCTTATATGAAAAAATCTCCAAACACATTTTATCGTATGGTGCAAATTGTGGGCTTTCAAAGAATAAAGGAATCGCCTCCGCTACTATTGCAAAAACAGCAATGCCAATAGTTATTTTTTTAACCTTTCCCGTTATACGCTCAATAAGTCTAAGCAGGGTCTTTCCTGTATAAAGAGTATCGTCAACCAGTAGTATTTTTTTTGATTCAAAAATGGAGAAATCCATTTCTTTCAGCAAATCACGGTCACGTATTTCCTCCACCGCTTCAGGGAAGATAAATGACTCTTTATCTGCTTCTTCTATTTCTTCGCGAATAATTTTAGTGTAATAGAAACATTTTCGTGAAACAAATATAAAGTAATTATAGTTCTTTTCTTCTGCCATACGAAAAATCTCTTTGCAGAACTTCTGGTATCTCTTGTCGATCAAATTATTATTTATCACTTCTTACAATTCTCCTATCGCCAATCCTTATATCCCTAGTTTATTCTACAGCGTCAAAAAAAGCCCTTGCTCCCTCTTGATGAAAATCGGCAATTAACCGTTCACGATAGGCTTTTTGTATCTGTGATAAATCGAATCTACCTGTTTCGACCTGATACTCATATACCCATTTACACAGTCTTTCAAACTGCTTATCTGCAGTCACAATATCTATCAGCGTCTGAACCGTAAATGAAGTGTTTTCTCCTGATTCCTGTATTGAGTTATACCTCTGTTGGTGAATTTTAGCCAAAATTTTTTTATTATATGGACTTATGATATATTTCTTATTGCCTTCTGCTGGAATAAAGGGCAAAGATTTGACTACTAGAGCTTCTTGACCAATCGGTACTTCGTCTTCGATTACTATATAAGTTCTCTCTTTTTTGTTAGATGCTTTATTCACATCATGTTTTTGTTCATAACTTGAAGAAGTTATGAAGGACAAATCCTTTCGTTCAATATCATCGGTGTTCACTAATTTTATAGCAGGAAAATCTAACGTATTCATACTTTTTTGTTCAGAACTCCCTTTCGCCTCCTCCATATTTATCTGTTTTTTCGAATCGTTCTCCTGATCTTCTGCCCCTTTTACATCCGGTTTTTTTAATATAACTTCACCCTGCACATTCAAATAATATCCAAGAACAGCTAAAGTCTTTTGATCTGCAATAATAAGTAATTTCCTTTTAAAACTTTCAAAAGCATCACTCTCTTCATTCAAGGAATAGTTAATTGATTTCTCGTTTTCTGGAACTGCAACGATGATATCTCTATCAACTAACCTATCAAACAATTCAGAATATAATTTATAGGTATGTGTCCAATTAGACGGCACTTCTGGATTGTTTAATTCCCACATATAAATTCCATCTCCTGCTAAATTTGTTTTATATTTTTCATATTCTTCTTTACAAAAGGTTTCATTACAGATCAATGTCATAATAAACCACAGCTTATAATTTATCAACTTTTCATAATTTTGCAGTCGATAAAGAATTGCTTTCATATATGCCCTGGTATATTGATCAAAATAAAATTTCTCTATAATAGTATCATCTAAGAATTTATTACGTGATATGACTAAACAATCTTCAACCTTACTTCCCATCACATCCATCAAAAAATTGATAATATATGGTGTTTCGTTCCATTTTTCTGGTGAATCATCTTTCGATGAATTGTCTTTCACATAAACATTTTTGTAACTATAAGATACTTCGACATTTCCATCCTTAGCAAGTTCAAGGCAATAAAAAGTTTCTGTTCTATCATCCCAGATGCGTAAACATCCATCTTCCATATCAAACTGCAGAAAAAGTCTGTCACATGTGATCTTTTCTTTCTGCAATGCTTCTATAAAAGCTATTAGGATACTGCACTCTGCGGATTTTTCCTTCTCTGGCGCTATGCTCTTAGCTAAAATCTCCGCATATTCCATATAAGAAGGAACTTGGGAATCCACAAAAAATCGTCTACTTTGTATGCTGCAAAATCCAGGTATTTCTGCCTTCAGCCATATATTAATAGGGAAAAGACTGTTTGGAAATGTGATTTGCACATATCTTTTAATAATATGATAAACAATTTTTAATCTTGTGGCATAGTCAAACAGGTCCGCTGTTTTCCATTCCGGCCAATCTATCCCATAGGTTCTCAAAATAGACTCATCGGCAACTAACTTTGCAAACTCTATTATAAGCTCTACCTTGGTTCCATGCATTACTCGATGCTGCCCACATTCTACTATAATATTATTATTCGATTTATCTTTTTGGGAAAGTGTAATCTGATATCCCGAACTGTTCTTGGCTTGTGTAAATATCTCTACTTTATCTGTAATAAGAAAAGCTGACTGCATACCAATCCCAAATCCTCCAGTCGGACGAAACCACTGTTTCATTTTTCTGATCTTGTTCGTATAATTTTCTCGCTCACGCCATCCAGATCCAATACGAGCTATGGATTTAATCCCATCCTCGTCAATGCCAATCCCATAATCCTCTATTTCTAAGATAAATCTGTCCTCATCAATCTTTCCATTGTCATCTTGTAATTCACGAATAAAAATGTTTATAGGATAATTGTCATATGCTTCTTTTGTAAGATCAATTGGTTTTATGTCCTTCTTTCGTATTTTACTATCGTGTAAATATTTCCTTCTATTATCCTCTTGATCTAAATCGTCCCAAAGTTTAATCCTCAATGCATCAAAAGAATTCTGGATATACTCCCGAATAAAGGCTAAGTTTGAATCATAAAGGTTATTTCCCATAAAAAGTTTTAGTACCTTTTTTCTGTCAAATTCAAAACTTCTCATAAAATCACTGCTAAACTGCTTTTTATTATGGAGAATTACCAGTTTCGGGAGTCCCATTCTACATCCTTTAAGGCAGGACGGAGCTATTTCCTTCCAACGGGTAATCATATTGATAATTTCACTTTTTAGAGAGTCAAACCAAGCTAAAGTAATCTGGCATACTTCAAAGTCATCTGACTGAACTGTCACTTCAATTACATCCGGCTGAATCAAAAGATGTTCAACGGACTGATGCTTTTTATAATGGAGCATGCTGATATGCGGTAATTTTCCATAGTGTTTCAAAGAAAAGAGGTCAAACCTATTATTGTCAAGGTCTAAAAGATCACATACACGAAGGAGTACTGCAATAAATTGAGGATGAACATTATCATCACTAAACCCATTACATTTTAAGTTTAATGATTTTATCTCGTCCTGATCCTGCGTATGAAGAGCAGAGATTCGTCCCAACAAAATGTTTAAGCGATTATTTAACAGAATATTTCCATTTTGTCCTCTATTTTTAAAGTATTTTTCACTTCGTTCTCCATGTCGGGGGCGCAAAAATTCTGACATTAGCAATGTGATTTCCGTCCGGAATTCAATAGGCCAAGTGTCATAGTCTTCCCAACTAAATTGGGGCATTTCTTCCGAGAGAGAAACATCTTCATCTTTTTGTTTTCTTATAAAAGTATTCAGATAATAATAGTGGTGAGCAGCTTTTGTGTACTCATCCTTACAATCTGAATCCTGTATTTTACTGAGGAAGTCAAGAAACTCACTGTCTTTCCACAGCTTCTGCAGTTCAGAATATTCCGTAGCCATTCCAATATCATGAGCATAGGCCACATTCAAAATAAGCCACATATCACCCAGCCCAAGCATATCTACACGATCCCTACCTAAAATACGTTCTATGGAATCCAATATATTTATAGAATGAGAAGCATCGTGCTTACTATAGTTCATGAACTCATAAACTGTTGTTTTTGTACGCTGTTCATACTGATATTTATTATATAGCCAATCGCTCCACAGATTATTACCCAAAACAGATTTCTGACAATTTTCATGAAATTTTCTTTCGATGTATGTATCCCCAATACATGGACGTCCTTCTCTGCACTCCATATTAAATCCCCTCCTATCGTTAACTGTTCCGACCTTATTGGTCTACCCCAACTTTAATCTGTGTGACATACTCCTCCCACCGTTCTCCTTCATCACGAATGATTTTTTCACAGTTTACTGCAAAACGTTCAAAGGCACACTCTCTATCCATATATTCACCTGCGTAAGCATGATAAAGCCTATGTTCTGCACAAAGTTTATCGCATGTCCTACGGTAACTTTTCCACTTATCCTGGGCGCAAGTGATGCCTAACAAACATTCCGCAACTAAAGCACATGCGCTGAGAATTACAGATGAATATGGAAGTAACAGAGAAAATGCAGAAGAAACTGAGATTGCTGCAATTAAAACAATGCGCATCATAGCGAAAGTATAATAATACTTCTTATATAATTTCGCCCGTTTATCATAGTAGATTACTAATTTGGAAATAACCTGGCAATAGTCATCTGGTTTTCCTTCGCTACACGTTCCCCAATACTGATTAGATTCCTCTACGTTACTCTGCACCATATTTTCACCTTCCATCTGACGCTTTACCAAATTAAAGATATTTTCATTCTACCACCTTAATCATACTTCAACAAGTAAAAATCACTTGAGGGGCGACGTAAATTTACTGTAGGAATTATAGTTGCAAAATGATTATTCCGGCTCCTACCACCGAATTGGCGATTTCCGTTTTTCTGGACAGTGGTACTCCCGGAATACTCACTGACTGCCGGTTTGCTTTTTTTCACAGGATCAGGGTCTATGGCAAATGTTTTTAAGATAGATTTCCAATTCCCAGCCACAGCATGATCGAATCTGTATGTAAATGCCGTCTGCCTGAAGGAGCATTTCAATTTTTTTCCGGTTCTCTTATTGCGGCCTGCACCTTTGTAAATAACGGTGAGTTAGTACCATCTGCACGCTCTAACTGTACCACCTTTCCAGAGCATGAGTACCGCCCTGCCGGTTGACTGTATCGGGCGGTAACTACATCCTGCCGGCGATGGGAACCATCTCTTCGGTCTTTTCACCGCAATATACAATTAGGCTATTCTGTTTGCATGCCAAGGAGAGCATTAACATTTTACAACTTCGACATCTTAATACCTTGTTCAAAGACAAAAACTTTTATCTGTTTCTTTATAAAAACCCCTTAAACTGCCTGTTAAACTTCTGTAACTGTTAATTCATACCCCTTACCATCATTCTCACTTTTTTTATAGGCATTATCGATGTATTTTTTCGGATTGCTCAAAAATTCTTCTTCCTCAACGAAAGCTATGTATGACCCATTTAACCAGTCATAGGCGCCCGTGCTTGTTGTTATTGGCGGTTTTGAATTGAAATGATTGTCTGCAATGATATCTTGTATTTTATTCAAGTAATATTTTGTGCTTCCATTTTCCGAATACTTAAACCATGAATAGCTGCCATATACTTTTTTTATCACCGCAACCACACCATTTCGTTGGGAAATCCTATCTTTTCTTTTGATTTCTTTGAGACAATATGAAACTTCCCATCCAATCCATTCGCTCTTCCGCATATCGGGAGAAAGAATTACTATTGTTACCGATGTATCATACATCATATCTGCAAGATTCTTTCTAATCGTTTCTCGTTTATAGTCCGTCATATCTTTAGAATCAACGTTTTCCCCTTTATAATACATAGCATCCTTTCCAAGAGCTTTAATTATCTTATCTCTCAACTCTCTTGATTCACTGTACTTATAAGAAATAAATGTTTTATGTGCCATTTTTGTATCTCCTTTTTTGACTATCTCATTATGCCATACGCTGTTCTTTTGCAATCGTTGTTACTATCTCCACTAATTTATCCACATCATTTTCTGTTTCAAGAGCATCCATGTATTTCTCTAAATAT
>CALUFR010000134.1 GCA_944319875.1 uncultured Bacteroides sp. | reverse complement strand
GTTTGAGGGGCTATCTGGAAGTGGAGGATTCCACTTTCCGGATTTCGACCGAAATCACCTCTTGTTTGCCCGATGCTGCCACTTATACCCTGCAGGTAGTCTTGCTGGAAGATTCCATCCATCATCTGACACCCCAATATAACGGGGAACAGGATTTTTATTTCTGCGCCCGCAAGTTTGTCCCTTCCGTTTCAGGGACCACCATCGGCCCGGTTCCGGTAGGAACCACGATAACACGTGAATTCGAATACACCATCACACCGGAAGACGGTCCCCGGATTTTCTCCAGCGTGGAAAACATGGGGGTCGTGATTTTCTTGCAGAACACCTCCACGCGGCAGGTGGTCCAAGCCAAGTATCTGGCACCCGGTGTGGTGGATCATACGGGCAACGAGGAATCGGTTACCGTTTCGACCCGTTTGCGGATTGCTCCGAATCCGGCTGCCGATTATTTGCGTTGGACTTTCGACTCACCGGTTTCCGGACCGGCTGATTTCCAGGTTTTCGATATGGCCGGAAAGAGAGTCTTTTCTTCCCGTCTGTCCCTGTCTGCCGGCATGAACAACGGGGAAATTTCCCTTTCGGGAATGGAATCGGGCTTGTATTTTGTCCGGATTTCGTGTCAGAGTGGTATCTTTGTGACGAAAATGTTGAAACGATAGGGAGGATTCCTGGCGGGATTCCGAATTTGTGGAATTCTTCCCTTATTGATACGGAACAATTATGAAACGATGTTTGATTGCGCTCGCGGGCTTGGCTTTTTGCCTGTTCGGGGCGGACGGTCTGCAAGCCCAGGCCGAGTATGAAGAAGGTGCCTTTTATGTCCGTTTGAAACCCGCCTCCGCACCCCGGTTGGCCAAGGGGGAAACGCAAGTGCGCCTGGAATCCCTGCCGTTCTTGCAGCAAGTTTCGGCACCCTATGGTATCCATCCCGATCTCCAGTCGATGCGGGTGGGAATGAACGAACGTTTGGGCCGCACATTCCGGATTGAATTCGATAGCCTTTCCAAAACGGGGGATTTGGCCGCATGGCTGGCATCCCATCCGGAAGTGGAAATGGTGGAACGGGTTCCTGTGTATTATATCCAAGGATCGGTGGCCTCCCATACGGAAAACCCGGGCTTGGCGGTTGCGGACAAAGAGAATCCCGCCGGGGATGCCAAGCCGGAAGATTCGGGCAGTGACCCTTTTTACGGGACGGTCAATGGTGCCAACCTTAGTTGGCATCTGGATTTGATTCATGCCGAAGCGGCTTGGGAAAAAGCCACGGGGAGTCCTTCGGTCAAAGTGGCCGTGGTGGATAATGCCGTTTGGGGTTCCCATCCGGATTTGGGCTTGTTGGAAGAAAACCAGTACAATGTCATGTCGGGAATCCAAGGCAATTCGGCGCCTCCCACCAATGTGGACCAAGAGCAGGAGTGCTCCAGTTTGAGCAGTTGTAACGTTTACAATTGGTCGCATGGGACACACTGTGCCGGGGCAATCGGGGCGGTTCGAGGAAATGGTGTCGGCATTGCTTCCATTGGTTCGGGGGTGACCCTGATGGGGGTTTCCTGCCCGAGTACGGATGCTTCGGGTTTGTCGGTCAGGAATGGTTTTGCCGGGGTGACTTGGGCTGCCGAACACGGGGCGGATGTCATCAGCCTTTCGTGGGGAGGATATTCCGTGGCCGAAACCGAACGTGAAGTAATACAGTCTTGTATCGACCAAGGTATCGTGGTGGTGGCTGCCGCTGGGAACGATGGCCAGAGCAGTTCTTTCTATCCGGCCAACTTGCCCGGGGTCATTTCCGTGGCCTCGGTCAATTCGGACTTGGGAATTTCTTCTTTCTCCAATTACGGGGAATGGGTTTGCGTGGCGGCTCCCGGGGGCTTTATTGTCACGAACGGGAACGAGACGGCCAATTGCATCCTGAGTACGACCTTCTGTCGTTCCCAATCCTATCGGATGAGTGGCATCACTGCGGTGAATGGGGAGTTTTACGATGGCATGTACGGGACTTCGATGGCTACGCCGGTCGTGGCCGGGCTCTGTGGTTTGTTGCGTTCCATCGACTCTTCTTTGGATTCATATGCGATGCGGGAAGTACTGATGGCTTCGGCCCAGGATTTGAATATCTCCGATGCACGGGAAATCCGGCCTTCTTCAGGGGTTATCGATGCTGCAGCGGCTGTGGATTTGGTTCAAAGCGGTTTAATCAAGCCTCGGGACTTGGAAGCGAGGCGCGAAGGGGCTTTGGTTTTCTTGGAGTGGAATGAACCGGGTATCAACACGCCGGTAGAGCCTTACCAGGTTTTCCGGAACGACGTGTTCATCGGGGAAACATCTTCTGCCAACCTCTACTCTTTTGTGGACACGGTGACCGAGGAAGGTTTGTGGCATTATACGGTACGGGGTTTGTACAACGACCGGGAAGATACCACTTTTTCTGCTGCGGTGGATGTGAGGGTCCCCCGTTTGTACGAAGTGGCGGTGAGCATCAGTCCGGAGGGCTGCGGTACAGTCTTGGGAGCCGGTTATCACGAATCGGAGGAAGAGATTGTTTTGACGGCCAGGGCAGTGCGTGGTTGCGAGTTTGTACGTTGGACGGAAGACGGCCGTAGTTTGGGCCGGGATACGGTTCTTTCGTATACCGTGGAATATGATACGGAGATCGGAGCGGTTTTTTCCGGCGAACCCGACCATACGGCTTCGGAAAGCCTGCAGGGTTCCATTCCTGTCAGTGTTTGGCCTAATCCTTTCCGGAACACGCTCAATTTGGAATCCCCGGTAGCGATACGGAACTTGGAACTTTACAGCTTGGACGGGAAAAAGCTGAAGGAAATCGAAACAGGGGGGACGAACTCTTTCGAGTTGGATATGTCTTCCTTGCCTGCCGGAACGTATCTGTTGCGGATAGGAACGGCAAGCGGAACGGAATCCCGGCGGATTACCAAGATGTAAGATTGGATTGATTCCGAATCCCGTCAAGAGGCGCGAAGACCTTTTGGCGGGATTTCTTTTTTTCGGACCGGGGAGATGGGGATTTTCCCATTGAATCGGACGAAGCTGTTTAAATTTATTTGTTTAGGCCATCGGGAGGGGGTTGGGAGGGATGACGCGGCGTTTTTCAAAGGAGGATAGCCAAGCTATCTTCGAGCATCGCTCAAGCAAGACCCGGAATAGCCCCCGATGGGCAAACAAAATCCTGAACCCGGTCCCTGAAAATTCAGCCTTTTCAGGATTGTAAGAAATTTTAAACAGCTTCTTATTCTTCCAGTTCGGTTTTGGCGGCCGGAGAGGGGGGCATGGGATAATCCAAGGATTGGAGGAAGGTGGTGATGTCTTCCGAATTTTCCAGCTTGAGTTTGTTTTTCAAGCGGAATTTGGCCATGCCGACGGATTGCAGGGTCCGACCGGTGAGGTTGGCTACGTCCCGGTTGCTTAAACCTAAGTTGAACAACACGCAAAGATGCCTTTCATTAGCGGTCAAGTCCGGACAGACTTTGGCTAGTTTTGTCAGGAACTCTTTGTCCACTTGCTCAAAATAAAACTCAAAGTCCTTGTATTCCTTCTCCGAGGCAATCTGCTTGGCCAGGTTTTCGATTTCGCAGACAATGATTTTTTCTTTCCCGCGCATGGCGAAAGCCGTCTTCAATTTCTTGAGATTTTCCAAAATGGCATTCTGCAAATTGTTCAAACGCAAGAAACGGAGGGCGTTCGAAGCCAACTCCTTGTTCTTTTGCGCGATAGTCTCATCGGCAATCTTGAGCTGTTTCCGGGAATCTTCCTGAATCTGGATGCTTTGCTTTTTCTCTTTTGAGAAACGCCTGGAAATAAAGACGATAATGGATATCAACAAGACCAAGGCCCCGGAGAGTCCGAAAATCCAAAGCATGCGGTTGGTAGCTTTGAGGTTGCTTACGATGAGTTCGTTCTGGCTGGCAATACGCTCTTGTTCGTGCCGGTAGTGGTTGTATTCCAATTCCAATTGCAGAAGCGATTGGTCCCGTTCCACCGCGAAGGATGAATCGCTCAGCATGACTGCCTGCCGTAAATAAGCAAGCGCCTGGCTATCGTCATTCATTTTCTCGCTGCAGCGGCTCATCAATTTGAGGAAATCGACTTGGAGCGAATACTTCTTTTCCCCGTTGATTTTTTCCAATCCGTCCGAGGCTAGTTGAAGACAACATGCATAGTTGCCTTCTTGGTAAAGGCTTTGGGCGTATGCCATGGTGACATAGCCTTCCAGATGGCGGAAGTTCCCTTTCAGGGTCCTTTCCAAAGCGTTGGCAAAGTAGGTATTGGCTATTTCGTATTGTTTGAGGCCTGCATGGATGTAGCCCATGGTCATGGCACTGGTGATGCTTTCCGCGCCATGGTATCCCTCTTGTTCGGCAATCTGATAACTTCGTGTGCAATACGGGAGTGCTTCCCGGTATTTCCCTTGGTCCAGATAAGAGGTTCCGATATTGCTGCAAGCCAAATAGATACCTCGTTGGTTCCGGGCGCGCTCGTATTCAGAAAGGGCATGTTTGAAATAATTGAGCGCCACATCGATATAGGAGCGGTAGGCGAACGTGGCCCCGATGCCGTTGAGGCATTTTGCACGTAAGGACGTGTTGCTGTCTTTTTCGAAGCGGGAATAGAGATTTTGGTAAATGCGCATGGCCGAGTCCGTCTTTTCCCCGTAAATCAGGCTCAGGGCCAGATTGGAGTAGCAATCCACCAGGAGCTCTTTCCATTGCGGGCTTGGATCCATGGCCACTCTTTCCTCGATTTCGGGAATCAGTCTTTTGTTGAGCTCTTCGCACCGGGCATTGCTGTCCAAGGAAAAATAGAGGGCACCTCGGCGGACCGCATAAACGTAAGATTTATATGTTTCGCCATGTCCCTTGGCATATGCTTCCGCTTTTCTCGAAATCATGATTTGGCTGTCCAAGGGAAGAAGGCTTTGGAAGGAGAGGACGTGGTCGTAAAAAGCGATGCTGTCGGCAAATTTGCTTTGGGATTGCCCGTAACAGGAGGGGAAGAAGAAAAAGGCAAGGCCGCCGAATGGAAGCAACCAAAGAATTTTCCAAAGACTTTTTTTCTCGGCAGGTTTTGACATGAACCGGATCTTTCAGCAGGGTTTTCGCAAAGGTACGTTTTTTCCGCGATAGTGTTTGGCTTCGCCGGATGCCGGCTACATCCCGGCTTGCACTATGTTTGCGGCTTTGCCGCGAAGATAGGCTGCGCCTCGACAAAAACGGTGCAAGCCGAAAGCAGAGACAAAGTTTGCTTTGGCTATGCTGAGGCGTAGCCCGTTTTCGCGGCAAGCAAAGCTCAAACTTCGTTGGGCTACGCCGAACCCCCTCCGCCTCGGCCATGTGCAAGCACTTTTCTGCTTGCACATGGCACTCGGTTTAATCGGGGGTTTGGCTTTGCACTCGGCTTGCACTATGTTTGCGGCTTTGCCGCGAAGATAGGCTGCGCCTCGACAAAGCTCAAACTTCGTTTGGCTTTGCACTCGGCTTGCACTATCTTTGTCCCTATGCAGGGGAATGATTTGAGGAAAACAGTAAGTGGCTTCGATTATCTGTTGAAGCAAATGGATTTGCAATCGGCCGTAGGTCGTGATGCTCTTTCGGCTTTGCCTTGGTCCGGTCCGGGAGACGAGGCAGCTTTGTCGGTGGAATTGAAGCGTGTGGATGCCATGAAGGCCTATTTGGCCGCAGGAACGACCCTTCTTTTGGAAAAAATCAAAATCAAATTTGCTCAGATTTGGGATATCCGGAATTCGTTCAAATTGTTGCAAGAAGGCCCGGTTGATGATATCCAGCTTTTTGAGATCAAGCGTTTCGCTATTTTGTCGGGTGAAGTAGGGAAAACTTTGGCCGAGTTGGTACAGGTTTGCGGTTTCGAGAATCCACCTCGGGTTTTTCCGGATTTGTCGGAGGTGGTTTCCCTTTTGGATCCCAGGGGAGAGAAATTGCCGGTCTTTTATATTTACGATGAGTACGATGCCCGTTTAGCTCAGGCCCGCAAGGCCCTTTTGCAGCTGGATGAGACTGCGGAAGTGGTTCAGGTCCAGGATGGACGGTGCCGCTGTGTGGCGGGAGATGCCGGGATTGAGAATGCCGGGGAAACGCTTTTGTCCGGAACGGGGAAAACCGGTTCGGACTTGGGGTTGGAAAACGGTTCTTCGCGGGACTTCAAGCGGGTGGATGCCGAGATGGTCCGCTTGCAGACGGAATGCCTGGCTTTGGAACAGGAAATCCGGGTGTCGCTTTCGGCCAAGCTGCGTCCTTTCGTACCGGTATTGCAGGAGACCATGGATTTGGTGGCCTATTGGGATATGTTGATAGCCAAGGCTTCTTTGGCTTGGCGCTTCGATTTGGTGTTGCCGGAAATCCATGTCCGGGAGGTGAAAAGGAACGACCCGGTTTCCGGGCCGTCGGGCCGGGAATTTTCCTTGTCGGTTTCTTACGAGGGTTTGTTCCATCCTATGGTCAAGGCTTTGGTTGAGGAAAGGAAAGGACGTTACCAAGCGGTGGATATTTGTTTGAAAGCCGGTCCTTGTGTGCTGACAGGAGCCAATATGAGTGGCAAGACGGTCTTGCTCAAGAGTTTGGCCCTTTCCCAATGTCTTTTCCAGTCCGGGTTCTTGGTTCCGGCCCGGCGGGCGGAACTTGCCTTGTTCGATTCGGTGGCCCTGTTGGTCCAGGACGAGCAGAGCGAGGAACGGGGTTTGTCTTCCTTCGGGGCGGAAATGCAAAGGCTTGATGCGGTTCTGACCCGTTTGGAAAAGGGGGAGAAAATGTTGCTTTTGGTGGACGAACTGGCGCGGACGACCAATCCGATGGAAGGAAAGGCGATTGTAAGGGCGGTTTTGGATACTTTGCAAGAGTTGCCGTGCGTAGGGCTTGTCAGCACGCATTACGGGCCAATTCCTGATCCGGTGCGGCATTTGCGGGTCCGGGGATTCCGCGAAGATTGGATTAGCGGGGCGGACGGAATGGTGGCTTCGTTGCCGGGAGCGTCTTTGCCATCGGCTTCGCCCTCTCTTGGTTCCGGAAAGGAATCCCAAGCCCCAAGCCTTCTCCTGGAAAGGGTTCCGGGAACTGCCGACGGGAAGCAAGGTTTCGAGCTTTCCCGTATCCAGGCCTGCATGGACTATTCCGTGGTGGAGGAAGATCCGATGGAGACCCCGCCGATGGAGGCTTTACGCATTGCTTTCTTGCTGGGTTTCGATGCCGGGGTCCTTGCCAAGGCTCAGGCCTATTATGAGGAGGAAAATGGAAAATAGGGGCCCTGGGCTGACGCCGAAGATAGGGTGCGGTTCGGCAGGAGGGTGTATCAAAATAGAGACTTGAAATAAATCTCAGGCGGTGTGTCAGAGTGAGTAAGATGCAAGGCGCTGAGAGCGAGAACGAAGGAGCGTACTGTTGCTGCTCCGCAGCGAGCGCAGGCTTCGCCTCAGCAGAGCGCAAGTAAACTTGCTCTCTGCGTTCAGCTTGCACTGCGCTCACCTTCCGCTATCTTTGCCTATCTTTGCAGGCCGCCCGGTTCGGCGGCGGGGTTCCATTCATCCAAGAAGCAAAACAACCAATCGATATGAATCAAAAAAGCAAACTTGGCCTTGATTTCGACAAGGTAGGACAGGCCCGGACGGCTGCCGCGAACATTGCCCGCCAGGTGCAGGCTTTCGTGGATGGCTACACGACCGTGGCCACGGAAAGGACCATTGCCCGTTTGTTGGGAATAGACGGGGTTAACCCGGACGAGGTTCCTTATCCCAATGTGGTGGTGGATGCGATGAAAGATGCCAACCTGTTGGGGGAGGGTCTGATGTTCGTCATGGGGAATGCCGTGGTCCATACCGGCAAGACACCGCAGCAGGTTGCCGAGGAAATCGGGGCCGGTAAATTGGATTTGGCCCAGCTTCCGGTAGCTCCGGCCGACAAACGCCATGAGGCCTTGAAACCTTATGCGGATGCTTCCATTAAGCGGATCCGGGAACGCCGTGCCCGGCGGGAACATTATCTGAAGACTATCGGGGAGGGGCCTAAACCTTATTTGTACGTGATTGTAGCTACCGGAAACATCTACGAGGATGTTACCCAAGCGCAGGCGGCTGCCCGTCAAGGGGCCGACATCATCGCTGTCATCCGTACCACAGGCCAAAGTTTGTTGGATTATGTGCCTTACGGGGCCACTACCGAGGGTTTCGGCGGCACGATGGCCACCCAAGAGAACTTCCGCATCATGCGCAAGGCCTTGGACGAAGTAGGCGAGGAAGTAGGCCGTTACATCCGTCTCTGCAATTATTGCTCAGGGCTTTGCATGCCGGAAATTGCGGTCATGGGTGCTTTGGAAGGCTTGGATGTGATGCTCAACGATGCCCTTTATGGTATTCTTTTCCGGGATATCAATATGCAACGGACCTTGATCGACCAGTATTTTTCCCGGGTCATCAACGGTTTCGCAGGGGTCATCATCAACACGGGTGAGGACAACTATTTGACCACCGCCGATGCCGTGGCCGAGGCCCATACGGTATTGGCTTCGGACTTCATCAACGAGCAGCTGGCCTTGCTGGCCGGGCTTCCCGAAGAACAGATGGGCTTGGGACATGCTTTTGAAATGGATCCGAAACTGGAAAATGGTTTCTTGATGGAATTGGCCCAGGCACAGATGCTGCGGGAGATTTTCCCGAATGCGCCCTTGAAATACATGCCGCCTACCAAGTTCATGACCGGGAATATTTTCAGGGGACATTTGCAAGACGCCCTGTTCAATATGATTGGTATCTGGACGCATCAAGGTTTGCAATTGCTGGGGATGCCCACCGAGGCGATTCATACGCCTTTCATGAGCGACCGCTACCTCTCGATTGAAAACGCCCGCTATATCTTCAACAACATGAAGAGCATAGGGGATGAAATGGAATTCAAGGAAGGCGGAATCG
>CALUFR010000133.1 GCA_944319875.1 uncultured Bacteroides sp. | reverse complement strand
AAGGATCTCACGTAACACTTTTCTCATGCGCTATGTGAGATGTTTCGACTCCGCCCTACGGGCTTCGCTCAACATGACAGTTACTTTTAATCCGTGAAATCCGTGTAATCCGCGCCTAAAAAATAAAATCCATTTACCTAAATCGGTTCAATCAGCGAAGGATGGATGGTGGCCATGGCCACGGCGATGACGCCACGGATCTCGATGACCACGCGGCGGTCACGCGCGCCCTTCACCCGCAGGAAGACACCCTCCTGACCCTCGAACTCGCCGCCGGTGACACGCACGCGGGTGCCCTTGGCCAGGTTCAGCTCTTCGGGGGCGAAGTAGAGAAGCTGGTCGTCGTAGGTGCCCGCCACGGCGATGAAGCTGCGCATCTGCTCGTCGGGGACGATGATCTTGCCGTGCGTGCGGCTGTCGGTGATGTACTGCAGGTAGGTGACCGTGGACTTCAGCCGCTGGATGTGTGCCGGGGCGGCATGGACAAAGATCAGGTTGCGGACCACGGGCACGAGCTCGCGCGTCTTGCGACCGTGGCGGACCACCTCTTTATATTGCATCGGGACGAAGCATCCCATGCCCTCGGACTCCAGAAGCTGCACGGCCGCGCTTTCCCTGCGATACGTGGCGCGCATGGCATGCCACACGGCCTTGTCCACAGCACGTGCCGGAAGGGGATTTTCCATCAATAAAATTCAGGTTTGAGCATTCTCTTGGGGCTTTGGAAAACAGTTATCTAACTGAAATCCAATCAATTACAAACGACTCATACAAAATATCGCCGGATGGCGGATGTCTGTTTCGCTTGGCTAAAATGTACCTCAAGCTCATAGGTACTATAATAGCGTGGCAAAAGTAGCCAAAAAGAATATAACGAACAAATAAAAAGGTTTATTTTTTTGTTGTGGGAGTGGAAAGGAGGGGGAAATTAAGAATGAAGGTTCTTTCGGAGAATGCAGTAGGTAAAGGATAATTTAGTGTTGTGTTTAATGGCACACAGATGACACTGATGAGACAGATTTACACAGACTCTTTTTTGTCATGTCGAGCTTGTCGAGACATCTCACGTACAGAAGAATGAATTAAGCTCTATGTGAGATCCCTCGACTACGCTCGGGATGACAGGCGGAGTATTTGTCATTAGCTACGCTCAAAACCACTTTTGATTTCTTAGGTATAGTCTGAGCGAAGCGAAGAATCTCCCGCACGCACTGGGAGATGCTTCACTGACGTTCAGCATGACAAAAATGAGGTTCTTCCGGAGAATGCGTAGGTAAATGATAATTTATCGGGATGGTATCTGTCATCCTGAGCGGAGCCCGTAGGGCGTAGTCGAAGGATCTCACGTAACACTTTTCCCATGCGTTATGGGAGATGTTTCGACTCCACTACGTTCCGCTCAACATGACAGTTACTTTTTATCTGTCTCATCTGTGTGCCATTAAAACACAAGGCTAAATTATCATTTAACCACGGATTCTCCGGAAGAACCGAATAATCCTCCATTCTCAATTCTTCATTCTTAATTCTTCATTAGTGCTCAGCACTCCGCCAGCCACGCCTCCGACGAGGCATCGCTCGGCATGCGCCAGTCGCCACGGGGACTGAGGGAAACGCTTCCCACTTTGGGTCCGTCGGGCAGGCAGGAACGTTTGAACTGCTGGTTGAAGAAACGGCGCAGGAAGGTGTGCAGCCATTTCCGGATGGTCTCCTCGTCATAGACGTCCTTGAAGGTGCGTACTGCCAGGAAGGCTATCTTCGACGGGCGGAAACCGCCGCGCAGGAAGTGATAGAGGAAGAAGTCGTGCAGTTCGTAGGGACCTACGAGGTCTTCGGTGATCTGACTGATGCGGCCGTCCGCGTCGGCGGGTATCAGTTCGGGGCTGATGGGGGTGTCCACGATGTCGAGCAGTGTCCGGCGCGAGGAGTCGTCCACGTCGTTCTCGGCCACCCACTTCACCAGGTGCTTCACCAACGTCTTGGGCACACTGGCGTTGACGCCATACATGGACATGTGGTCGCCGTTGTACGTGGCCCAGCCCAGAGCCAGCTCCGAGAGGTCGCCCGTCCCGATGACCAGTCCGCCCGTCTGATTGGCAATGTCCATCAGGATCTGCGTGCGCTCGCGCGCCTGAGAGTTTTCGTAGACTACGTCGTGCACGGCGGGATCGTGGCCGATGTCCTCGAAATGTTGCAGGCAGGCCTTGCGGATGCTGACCTCGCGCACCGTCACGCCAAGCGACGTCATCAGGTGGAGGGCGTTGGTGTACGTACGGTCCGTCGTGCCGAAGCCGGGCATCGTCACGCCGATGATGCCCTTGCGCGGCCAGCCCAGCTTGTCAAAGGTCTTGACGCAAACGAGCAAGGCCAACGTGGAGTCGAGGCCGCCCGAAATGCCCACCACAGCGCTCCGTGCCTGCGTGTGCGTCAAGCGCTGGGCCAATCCGCCCACCTGGATGGAGAAGATTTCCTCGCAACGCTCGTTCAGCTTGGGACCTTCGGGCACGAAGGGATGGGGCGCATAGGTGCGTGTCAGGCTCAGCTCGCGAGTGCCCCCAAACTCGGCAGACACCCGGATGGCGGGGTCGAAAGCCACCTGCCGGCGGCAAGCGGCAAACGTGGTGTTCACCCGGCGCTCCGAGCGAAGGAACTCCACGTCGATCTCGCTCACCACCAGCTGCCCTTCCAGCGAAAAACGTTCGCCGGAGGCCAGCAACGTGCCGTTCTCGTAGATCAGGGCATTCCCGGCAAAGACCACGTCGGTGGTGGACTCGCCGAAGCCGCACGAGCTGAACACATAGCCGGCCAGGCAACGGGCCGACTGCTGGCTCAGGAGGGAGCGCAGGTAGGCATGCTTGCCTATCGCTTCGTCGTCGGCCGAGAGGTTGAAGATAATCTCCGCCCCCTGCAGGGCCAGGGCAGAGCTGGGAGGCACAGGCGCCCAGACGTCCTCGCACAGCTCGATGCCGAAGGTGGTGTCGGAGGTCTCAAAAAGCAGGTTGGCGCCCAGAGGCACTACCTGACCGCACAGGCGCACCGTCCGCGCGAACACGGCCGACGCCGACACGAACCACCGCATCTCATAAAATTCTTTGTAATTAGGCAGATAGGTCTTCGGCACTACGCCGAGCACGCGCCCTTTCTGGAGGACAACCGCCGCATTGAGCAGCGCGCCCTCGCACACCACGGGCATGCCGAGGATGGAGATGATGTCGAGCTGGCGCGTGGTGTTGAGCACCTGCATCAAGGCCATCTCCGCCTCTTCCAGCAAGAGTTGCTGGGCAAAGAGGTCGCCACAGGTATATCCGGTGATGCACAGCTCCGGGAAAACGATTATCTGAACTCCCTTTCCGTCGGCAATGATGATTTCCTTCTCTATCTGACCGGCGTTGAACTTGCAATCCGCCACATGCACACGGGGCACAGCTGCCGCCACTTTTACAAATCCGTAATTCATAGGACTGAGTATTTAATATTTAAATGATAATTTAGCGGGCTGATTTAGGCGCGGATTACACGGATTTCACGGATTTATTTTTTTGATAAACATGCTATCTAAGATATTCATACGGATATTTATTTTAAATTTAATCCGTGAAATCCATGTAATCCGCGCCTAAAAAATAAATTCTGTCCCGGCGGATATGTCATCCGCCGGTCATGCGTATAAGGATTTTCAATCCGATTAACATCTTAGCAGCAAGAAGCGGATTATAAATCCTGATACTCAGCACAATCGGATTGCAAATCCGATTGAACGGACTTATGGTAACTGTCATCCTGAGCGGAACGCAGTGGAGTCGAAGGATCTCACATAAAGTATGGTACTGTAAACGTGAGATTCTTCGACTACGCCCTGCGGGCTTCGCTCAGAATGACAGATAGCATTCAGCCCGCTAAATTCCCATTTTCAATTGCAAAAATAAACCAATTTATCAATATCCCCACAAAAAAAAGTGGGAAAACTTTTGGAGAATAGAAAGAAGTGACTATCTTTGCAACAGAAATAAAAATGTAATCATTACAATTTTGAAGAAGAGCGAACATGGATGTCATTGAACGTTTACAAAGCCACAGCATAAAGCCCTCGGTGCAGCGGATAGCCATCATGCAATACCTGATGGAACACCACACGCACCCCACCGTGGACGAAATCTACACGGCGCTCGCTCCGGGTATGCCTACCCTGTCGAAAACGACCGTGTACAACACGCTGAAGCTGCTGGACGAACATGCCGCCATCCAGACGCTCACCATCGACGGAAAAAACACCTGCTACGACGGGGACACGACGCCACACGCGCATTTCCTCTGCAAGGAGTGCAACAAGGTGTACGACCTGCCCTACCCGACCGGGCTCTTCGCCGAAGGAAGCGCAGAGGCGGGAGGATATGACATACAGGAAATCCACCTATATTATAGAGGTGTATGTAAACATTGTAAGGAGAATAATTGTTATAAACAATAAAGAGAGACGTAAAAGACTAATTAATTCAAACCCCAAAAACTGAGTAAAAATGAAAAAGTTTAGATGTACAGTATGCGGTTACGTTTACGAAGGCGATGCCGCTCCCGAGAAGTGTCCGTTGTGTAAAGCTCCCGCCAGCAAGTTTGTAGAAGTGGAAGAAACCAAGGAAGGCGGTCCGCTGGTGTTCGTTGACGAGCACGTGATCGGCGTAGCCAAAGGTTGCGACGACGAAATGATCAAGGACCTGAACAACCACTTCATGGGCGAATGCACCGAGGTAGGTATGTATCTGGCCATGAGCCGTCAGGCTGACCGCGAAGGTTATCCCGAAGTGGCCGAGGCTTTCAAGCGCTACGCTTGGGAAGAGGCTGAGCATGCTGCCAAGTTCGCCGAACTGCTGGGCGACTGCGTATGGGACACGAAGACCAACCTGGAGAAGCGTATGAACGCCGAGGCAGGTGCCTGCGAGGACAAGAAGCGCATCGCTACCCGCGCCAAGGCGCTGAACCTGGACGCCATCCACGACACGGTTCACGAAATGTGCAAGGACGAAGCCCGTCACGGTAAAGGCTTCGAAGGCTTGTACAACCGTTACTTCAAGAAATAAGTTTCTGAAGATTATACCCTAAGAATGAAAAGAGGATGCATCGCATAAGAATGTATGCTCTTTTTTTTGGTTCATCTGGGAAATGTTTAGGTGATAAATGGAAATTTATTTTTTAGGCGCGGATTACACGGATTTCACGGATTTATGTTATATCCAAGTGTATCTGTCATCCTGAGCGAAGCGTAGCGGAGTCGAAGGATCTCACGTAACACTTTTCTCATGCGCTATGTGAGAT
>CALUFR010000132.1 GCA_944319875.1 uncultured Bacteroides sp. | reverse complement strand
ATTACGAAACTTTATGCAGTCGAACAATCTTGAATTCAATGCTTCCGAAGTGGCTAATTTAAAGGGAGATGAAGCCAAAGTAGGCTTTATCAATCATTTCAAAGCTGTACAACGCTATAAAACACAGTTGGATCAGTATGTTGACACAACAGATGTTTCAGATACGTCTGTTGTTTCCGAACCTCAATCAAAATACGGCTTTACTGACGATGATCTCCTTGCTTTCCGAGGAGCTTATCTGAACTTGGCTTACAGTCTGAAGAAAAAACGGGAAAAAACTTCAGAACCCGTTTCTCCTGAGGTTGAGGATTTGGACTTTGAGTTTGTTCTGTTTGCTTCTGCCATGATTGACTACGACTATATCATGGATCTTATCGCCAAACAATATGGCGGTACCGGCGTCAAGGTAAAACTGACGCGTGAACAGTTGGTGAACCTTGTTTTATCGAATTCCAATCTGATGGACGAGCGTGATGATATCATTGCTTATATCAACAGCTTGGAGGAGGTAAACGGCAAAACGGAACAGGAAATCAAAGATGGCTATAATCGCTTTAAGGCCGAAAGATATGCGAATGAGATTGATTCGATTGCTCGTCAATACGAAATCACCACGGAATCATTAAATGATTTTATCAATGAAATCCTGAATCGGAAGATTTTCGATGCTGAAAAATTGAACGACCTGCTTGCTCCACTCAACTTGGGATGGAAAGCACGGTCCAAAGTTGAATCGGCTTTGATGGCGGACTTGATACCGTTATTAAAACGGAAAGCGGAAGGAGAAGAGATATCAGGATTATCAGCTTATGAAAGATAAGGATATGGAAAAAGAAAATGAAATAAAAACAGTTATTCCGGTTTTGAGATTCCCCGAATTTATAAAAACTAAAGGATGGGAAATAATTCTAATCGGTAATATCGGAGAAACCTACGGAGGTTTAACTGGAAAAAACAAAACCGATTTTGGCTACGGAGAAAAATATGTTACTTATAAGCAAGTGTATAATAATTCATCTGTTAATATCGCTCATTGTGATTTTGTTTGTATTAATAGTTCCGAAAAGCAAAACCTAGTAAAATTCGGAGATATTTTGTTCACGCAGTCTTCAGAAACGCCTGAGGAAGTTGGTATATCTTCTGTAATGTTAAATGAAACCAACGAAGCTATATATTTAAATAGTTTTTGTTTTGGGTTACGTCCATTTGATTTAAAAAAGATATCTCCATATTTCTCTAAATATCTATTTAGAAGTCAGATATTTAGAGATAGAATCATTCCCTTAGCACAAGGTATTACACGTTTTAATATATCTACTACAAAATTTAAGACGATAAAAATACCTATACCAACATCTACTTACAACGATGAAGAAAATACTGAACAGCAAAAAATAGCCGATTGTCTTTCTTCTCTTGATGATCTGATTGAGGCAACTGCCCAAAAAGTTGAAACATTAAAGGAACATAAAAAAGGGTTGATGCAGAGATTATTTCCTGCGGAAGGAAAGGATGTGCCTGATTTGAGATTTCCAGAATTTCGAGGAACATCAGCATGGGAAGAAAAAAAATTAGGAAATGTTGTAGAGATAAAGGGACGTATTGGTTTTAGAGGTTATACAACTAAAGATATAGTAGAACAAGGCAAAGGCGCCATTTCGTTAAGCCCCACTAATATAACTGAGAATGGAAACCTGAATTTTGATAAATCAACTTATATATCGTGGGAAAAATATAATGAATCTCCAGAAATTCAATTACAAAAAGGACATATTGTCCTTGTAAAAACAGGTTCATCATATGGAAAATCGGCGCTGGTTAAAGAACTTCCAGCCAAAACGACAGTGAATCCTCAGATTGTTGTTTTAAAGCCCGAAGAAGGTGTAAATAAATACTTTATATCAGTTCTAATTTCGCACCCAATGATACAAAAGCAGATTAAATGTGCTGTTGTAGGAGGAGCAATTCCTACCTTATCTCAAGAAAGTATCTCAAAATTTGATGTTTTATACCCTAAAAAAACTTCCTATAAACCATCGGAACAAGAAAAAATCGCCGATTGCCTCTCCTCTCTTGATGAATTAATTGAGGCGACATCTCGAAAAGTAGAAATATTGAAAGAGCATAAGAAAGGATTGATGCAACAATTATTCCCTAAAATCTAATTTTGCAAGAATATGGAGTTATCGCAGATAGCCAAACAGATAAAGGATGCTTCAGAAAACATCTTTCTGATTTATGCATTCAATTCAACGGGGAAGACACGCCTTTCCGTTGAATATAAAGAAACTGCCAGAAATACAGATGGTCGTCAAACAGGTGTTTACTATAATGCTTTTAGTGAAGATTTGTTTGTTTGGGACAATGAACACACGAAGTTGGATATCGTTCCCAGCAGTTTGAACCAATATCATAGCCAACTGAATGAATTGGACGTCATGGAGAAATTGAAACCTTACAATCCTAAATATGATTTTAGATTTCAACCCCATGAGAATCTGGAACAGGGATTTGC
>CALUFR010000131.1 GCA_944319875.1 uncultured Bacteroides sp. | reverse complement strand
AAAGATAATGCAAACCGAGAGAAGCGCAAAGCGGAAAACAAAGTTTTCAAGCTTTCGCTTCCGAGGTTCGGCTTATCTTATCTGTTTTCAGCCACCGTCTGAATATTTTTCAGATACTGTCTGAACGTCTTTCAGATACTGCCTGAAAGCTTTTCAGAATACTACCTGAATACCTTTCAGGATACTACCTGAAAAGTATTCAGACAAGGCCTGAAAGGCTTTCAGGTCGCTTCTGAAAAACGCCTGAAACGTTTCTTGCTGATTACTAAGCTTTTTCATTACCTACGCATTTACCGGATGAACCGTAGTTTAAGATTATCGTCGATTTATTTTGAAGCTGTTGAAATGATGACTATATTGGGGTGAAATATTAAAGAACGATTTAATACACAAGCCTATGAGAATTTCGTTATTCATTCTGATTTTAGGATTGGTGTGTGCCTGCAAGGCACCCCGACAATCAACGGAAGAAGTGTATAAAGTAAATTTGGAGCAGACAGGTACTATGCCCGAAATAGGAGAGGTGAAATACATCCCGTTGGAGACGACAGACGAGTCGCTGGTCGGTTCGATTGATAAAATCATGTACCACGGCGGACTGTTCTACTTCCTGTAAAAGTGGAGCTTTGGATATGAAAATCCCCCGTCGGGACATGAGTTCCGGCGGGGGATTGTTGTGTATATGTGTGTGTATTCAAGTAAGCATCTTACTTCTTATGTGTCACCGTGTGCAACACCTGTCCGTGCTTGTCAATCATGCGCAGTTCCAGTGTGGCGGGTGTGGCAGAGAGGATGGAGAAGCCCGGCTCTGAGTTACAGAACACCGTGCCTTCCGTGGGGTTCACCTTGCGACTGAGTGAAGCGGAAGAGTTGGTGATGTAGTCGATATTGCTGTCCTTCATGCGGATGTGCTGGAAGTTGTGAATGTGGCCGTTGATGTACATCGCCACATTGCTGTGCTTGCGCAGGATGCTGTCCACACGGCGTTGCATGTCCTGGCGCTCGGTGTCTTCCTTCGAGGTCTCGGCATAGATGGGATGATGGCCCACGACTACCACCCAGTCCTCCTTGGCCGAAGCCAATACGCTGTCCAACCAACGGAGCTGCTCGTCGATGTCCTGCTGGCAGGCGTCGGGATACTTGGTGAACTCCCCGCGATACTTGTCGATGAGCGGTGTGGTGTCGATGAAGACGATGCGCACCGTGACGCCCTCTTCATTGAAAGCTTTGGTGTAGTAGCGGGCGGGCATCTCCCAACGGCGGCTTACGCGGCTGTAGTCGATGACGGCCTGCGTGTTGCCACGATATTCATGATTACCGCAAATGGGATGCCAGGCAATCATCAGTTCGGGATGCGAGTAAATCAGCTCGTAGTTGGTCATCCACAAGGGGTCTTCTGTGGAGATGATTCCATCGAAGTGGTGTACGTCGCCGGCGGCAATCACACACTCCGGTCCTACTTCTTCCGCCATTACGCCCATCAGTTCGGCGATTGGCTTCTGGTCGTAGTAACCATTACGGCCCAGGTCGTTGGCGATATAGAAGTTGCATTTGTCTTCGTAGACGCTGTAGTCTATCTTCGGTTGTTGGGCCAGTGCCCAGTTGCCCAGCAGGGCAACGGTGAGTAACAGGAATAATTTCTTCATTTTTGTATTCTATTTTAAATATTGTATCTCTTTTTCCGGTGGCAAAGGTAGGCCACAAATTAGGAAAAAGGTTGGAAAGTTAAATGAAATTTTAGCAGCCAAAGGCTGCAATGGTTAATGGTCAATGATTAATGGTTAATACGTGGTAAAAGGACTCATGCGCAGCCCATTAACCATTAATCATTAACCATTGAACATTGCGGGCAAAGCCCGCTAAATTCCCATTTAGAAGCTAATCTTCACACCTGCGTTGATGCGTACACCGTAGTACTCGGCCTGCATGGAGCGGTCTGGCGTGCCTTGGTAGTAGCGCAAGGGCTGGTTCAGCAGATTGGTAGCTTCGGCATAGAAGGTGGTCTTGAATGCCTTGCCGAAGGTGTAGCTGGCGTTGACGTCCATGTAGTTCACCTTGTCGTAGTAGCGGTCGTAGAAGGCTTCTTCGCCCACCTCGTCGATGAACTCGCTGGCGAAGTTGTAGCTCCAACGGAGGTTGAAACCTTTCTTCTCGAAGTAGAGCGAGAGGTTGGCGGTGTGTTCGGGCGAGCCCGGGAGGCGCAGGTCGTCATTCTCGCGGCCTTCGTAGTTGAAGTGGTTCACCTTGCTGTATGTCCAAGTATAGTTCCCGTAGAGACCTACGCACTTCAGAGCCGGATGGATGAAGCCGAAGTCGCGCTGGTAGGCTACCTCGACACCGAACAGGTTGGCGTCGCCGGCATTGATGGGGGTGCTCATCTCGTCATACTCCACACCGTTGTACATGTAGTTCTGCTGGCGGTAGTCTACGATGAAGTCGTTGATTTTCTTGTAGAAGATACCACCGCTTACGAGACCGATAGACTTGAAGTAGTACTCGGCGCTGAGGTCGAGGTTGTAGGAGAGGGTCGGTTCCAAGTTGGGGTTACCGAAGGCAATGTCTTCCTTGTCGATGATGACGTTGGGCACGAGGTCGGCGTACTTCGGACGCGACAGGGTGTTGGTGAAGGCGGCACGCAGCTTCAGGTCATTGTTTACGTCCCACTTCAGCAAGACGCTGGGCAGTACGTTGAGGTAGCTCTTGCTCTGTTCGCCGGTGGGGTTGAGGCTTTCTTCGTCGGTGCCGTCCTGGTCACCGTCGTTATACACGTAACCGCTGTAAGTGACGTGTGTGTTCTCCAGACGAAGACCTGCCATCAGGTTCCAACGCTTGCCCAGTTGCTGGTCGAAGCGGAGGTATCCGGCGGTTACTGTCTCGTGTGCCTCGAAGTTCTCAGCCATTTCATCATACTTGATTTCTTCCTCAAATTCATTGGCATCGTTCACGTTGATGTTTCCTACATATTCCTTGTCTACAAAGTTACCTACTTGGTAGCGGTCTCCGGCCATGTAGCCGTCACGGTTCTGGTTAATCAAGTGACCCAGTGCGCCTGCCACGAAAGCGTCTTCGTTCGTGGGTTTGTATTCGTAGAAGTCAATCCATTTTTCCTTGTCTTTATCTACCACCTTGGCACCGAATTTCAGCTTGTTGGCAAAACGGCCTTGTACGAGAGGCAGTTCAAAGTTGGCACTGAACTTGAGGTCTTTTTCTTTGATGTCCTCGAATTGCTCGGTCAGTTCGTCCAGTTCGAATTCGTTGGCGTTGTCCGCGTGCAGCAGGATGTCCTCACCGCCTTTGGCGCTCATGTAGGGGCGGCGGATGTCGCTCCAATCGGTATTCATAGCGATATCTTCTTTCTTGAAGGCCAAATAACGTTCGTGCGGACGCTCCTCACCGGCTTGTGCGTAAGAGGCTTTCCAATCAAACTTCAAACGTCCGAAGAGGTGTTCGCCGCCCAGCGTGAAGTCCATGGTGCGCTGTTGCTCCAGGCGGGCATAGCGTTCGTCCGGACCACCGGCCTTGCTTTCGTAGATAACCTCGTAACGGTCTGTAGCGCCGCCCACGTCTTCGGGATCCATATATTTATAGGTGTGGCGGTAGCGGTTCTCCCAGTCATTACGGTTGTTGAAGATACCCTTGAAGTCCAGTTTATGGTTGGCGTTGATTTCCCAATCCAAGGCCAGTGAGTAGCTTTGACGTTCGCGGGTAACGAAGTATTGGCGCACTTCGTATTCGTCCAGGTAGACATTGCCGTCGTCATCTTTCTCGTAGGCCATCTCCACGTCGTCACTACCGGCGGGATTGTTCTGGTAAGAAGCGGAGAGCATCACGCCCAACTTGTCGTTGAAGAAACGGTCGCCATAGGTGAAGCCCAGGTTGAGGTTCATCTTGTCGGCCACGAAGTTATAGCCTGTTCCGGCCGTGGCACTGATGAAGCGTTTGTAGGGAGAGTTTTTCGTAACGAGGTTGATAGAACCACCGATGGCGTCGGCATCCATATCCGGAGTCACGACCTTGTTCACCTCGATGGTCTGAATCATGTCGGCGGGAATCAAGTCGAGCTGTACGTTACGCGTTTCGCCTTCGGCAGAGGGAACACGGTTGCCGTTGATGGTCACCGAGCTCATGTCGGCACTCGTACCACGCACCTGACCGAAGCGAGCCTCGCCCTGGTCGTATTGTAGGTTGATACCGCTGATGCGCTTCAAGGCGTCACCGATATTGGAATCGGGGAACTTGCCCACTTGGTCGGCGGATACTACGTTCGTAATACCCAAGTTGCTCTTTTGGGCGGAGAGGGCGCGACGCTGGCCGGTGAAAGCACCGCCTACGACAACCTCTTGCAGTTCGACACCTTCGTTCATCACCACGTCTTTCTCAACGGTTTTTCCTTGCGGGATAGTAATAGTCATTTCTACCGGTGAGTAGCCCACGTAAGTCACTTTCACTTTGTAAGTACCCGGTTCCAGGTTGGAGAAGGTGTAGAAGCCATTGATGTCACTGGTCACACCTGTATGGAGCTTTTCGATGTAGACGGTAGCTCCGGGGAGAGTTTGTTTCGTATTGTCGATTACTCGGCCACGAATGGTTCCTTTTGCCGATACGGCATCATTCTCATCTGCTACTGCAGGGGCAGAAGCTGTCACAATCAGGAATGCGAATAACAGTCCTTTTAAAATACGTTTCATACCTATTTAAATCTGTTAATTTGATGCCGCAAAAGTAGAGGTATGGAGTTACGCGGCCTTTACAGGATTTTGAAGAAGGTATAACAAAAATATTGCAAAGCGGTTACGGATAAGGGAAAGATTGTCAGGGCTTGCTGCATCGCAGGATCACTTTTTGTCCGTCATTCAGAGTCGTGACAAAGAGGTAGATATCTCCTCCTTCGGCCAGCTTGAGCCGTTTGCGCAGGTCGGCTACGGTGGCCGGGAAGTTGCGCACGGTGAGGTTGGCTTTCCGTACACCGTTCAGCAGTTCCTTTACTTCACGTTTGCCGAAGCCGCACCAGCCGTCAATGCGGAACAGGCGGCCGGGAAAGTGAGGTAACGCCTCGTCCGAGGTGTAGAGGTGGCTGTGTGGATGCAATTTCTCTACCTTATATATATAGGAAAGGCTGCGGAAGGCGCCAGCTTTGAGCAGCGAGGCATTGGGCTCGTAAAGGTAGGTTCGGGGAGCGCCGGCATACAGGCACGGAGCCTCCTGTTCTTCGCGGCGGGTAAAGGTGAAGGCGTCGGTAGTGTCAGGCAGATTGACGCAGTGGATAGGCACATCTTCCGCATGCAGGGATTTATCGCGTACCAGTACCAGCAGCAGCTCCTTGCATTCTCCTGCCACGGAGACGATGTGTGCAGCCACTACATGTTTCAGTGTGTGCAATGCCTGTGTCAAGTCGAGCATAGGGGATAGCTTTACCAGCACGCAGCTCGCTTTTTCCAGTAGTAGGGGTTCGAGAGCGGAAACGTCGGGTTCGCAGTCGGGAATAGATATGGTTTTCCCTCCGTGTCCGTCTCGTCGGGCGGGATCGAGGTAGAGCCAGTCTACGGGCCGCATCTGCCGCAGATAATCTGTGCTGTCAGCGTGAATGACACAGGCGGTCAGTCCCAGTAAAGGGAAGTTATGTCGTGCCACGTCGCACAGTAATTCTTGGCGCTCCACGTAGGTGGCTTGTTTGAAATGCGGAGCCAGTAGAGAGAAGTCTATTCCGAAACCGCCGGTCAAGTCGACTAACGAGTGGTGTAGGCTGTCATAATCAGTTACGACCGAAGCCTTGTAACGGGCTGTCACCTCCGATGAGCATTGCTCCATAGAGAGATGTGGCGGATAGAGGATACCCTCCGTTTTGGCCCACGTCGGCACTTTGCTTTTGGCTGTCTGCCTACCCGCAATCTGTGTCAGGGCAACAGGCATGTCCACAAGCGGGTACTTATGCGCTTGCAGAGCCAGTGTCCGCACGTCGTCAAGATGATGCTCGGCTATAAATCGGAGGGTGACTTCGGTCAGTGTCATATGCTTGATGTGCTTTAACAAAAAAGGCTCCATTCTGCTAAGAACGAGCCTTTTCTGATGTGGACCAGCCAGGGCTTGAACCTGGGACCTCCAGATTATGAGGCTCTATGCCTTTCTTAGTTAAAAGCTTTTGAATCACTAAATTAATAATCTCTTTATAGTTTTAAGTGAAACAATAGTGAAACACTTAAACTTGTACAAAGATAGGTA
>CALUFR010000130.1 GCA_944319875.1 uncultured Bacteroides sp. | reverse complement strand
GGTCACCGTCGAAGTCGGCGTTGAAGGCCGTACATGCCAACGGGTGCAGCTGGATGGCCTTGCCCTCGATCATCTTGGGCTGGAAGGCCTGGATACCCAGACGGTGCAGTGTCGGGGCACGGTTCAGGAGGACGGGGTGTCCCTTCATGACGTGCTCCAGGATGTCCCAGATAACGGGCTCCTTGCGGTCTACAATCTTCTTGGCGCTCTTCACCGTCTTCACGATGCCGCGCTCGATGAGCTTGCGGATGATGAACGGCTTATAGAGCTCGGCGGCCATCAGCTTGGGAATACCGCACTCACCCATACGCAGCTCGGGACCTACGACGATCACCGAACGGGCGGAGTAGTCGACACGCTTACCCAGAAGGTTCTGACGGAAGCGTCCCTGCTTACCCTTCAAGCTGTCGGAGAGCGACTTCAACGGACGGTTGGCGTCGGTCTTCACGGCGCTGGACTTGCGGGAGTTGTCGAACAGCGAGTCTACGGCTTCCTGCAACATGCGCTTCTCGTTGCGAAGGATGACTTCGGGAGCCTTTATTTCAATGAGTCTCTTCAGACGGTTGTTACGGATGATGACACGACGGTAGAGGTCGTTCAAGTCGGACGTGGCGAAACGGCCGCCGTCCAGGGGCACCAACGGGCGCAGTTCGGGCGGGATGACCGGCACGACGCGTACAATCATCCACTCGGGCTTGTTGCGGCCGCGCGACGCACGGAAGGACTCGACTACCTGCAGGCGCTTCAAAGCCTCGTTCTTGCGCTGCTGGGAAGCGTCGTTGTTGGCGCGGTGACGGAGTTCGTAGGACAAGGCGTCCAGGTCCAGACGGGTCAGCAGGTCGTAGATGGCCTCGGCACCCATCTTGGCGATGAACTTGTTGGGGTCGTTGTCCTCGAGATACTGGTTCTCCTTGGGGAGCTTGTCCAGCAAGTCCAGGTATTCGCCTTCCTCAAGGAGGTAATACTGAGCCACTTCGTCGGCCAGCACACCGGGCTGGATAACGACGTAGCGCTCATAGTAGATGATGGCATCCAGTTTCTTGGTGGGCAGTCCCAACAGATAGCCGATCTTATTGGGCAGAGAGCGGAAATACCAGATGTGGGCCACGGGCACAACCAGCTGGATGTGTCCCATACGCTCACGACGCACCTTCTTCTCGGTCACCTCCACACCGCATCGGTCGCAGACGATGCCCTTGTAGCGGATGCGCTTATACTTACCGCAATGGCATTCATAGTCCTTGATGGGACCGAAGATGCGTTCGCAGAACAAACCGTCGCGCTCGGGCTTGTAAGTACGGTAATTGATGGTTTCAGGCTTTAAAACTTCACCACTCGAATTCTCAAGGATTTCTTCTGGCGAAGCCAAACCGATAGAGATTTTCGAGAAATTACTCTTTACCTTATTATCTTTTCTAAAAGCCATACTTTATATTGTAATTGATAATTGACAATGGATAATTGGAAAACTATTCTAAGTTGATGCTCAGTCCCAGTCCGCGAAGCTCGTGCAGCAATACGTTCAAGGATTCGGGGATGCCCGGAGTAGGCATCGGCTCACCCTTCACAATGGCTTCGTAGGCTTTCGAACGTCCGACTACGTCATCAGACTTGATTGTCAGAATTTCCTGCAGGATGTGCGCGGCGCCGAAGGCTTCGAGCGCCCAGACTTCCATTTCTCCGAAACGCTGACCACCGAACTGCGCCTTACCACCCAACGGCTGCTGCGTAATGAGTGAGTACGGGCCGATGGAACGGGCGTGCATCTTGTCTTCAACCATGTGGCCCAGCTTCAGCATGTAGGTCACACCGACCGTTGCCTGCTGCTCGAAGGCCTCGCCTGTGCCGCCGTCGTAGAGCGTGGTCTTGCCATAACGCGGCAAGCCGGCCTTGTCGGTCCACACGTTCAGATCGTCCAGCGTGGCTCCGTCAAAGATAGGAGTAGCAAACTTGACACCCAGCTTCTTTCCGGCGCTTCCCAGTACGGCTTCGAATATCTGACCGATGTTCATACGCGAAGGCACACCCAGGGGGTTCAGCACGATGTCGACCGGAGTACCGTCGGCCAAGAACGGCATGTCTTCCTGACGCACTACGCGGGAGACGATACCCTTGTTACCGTGACGTCCGGCCATCTTGTCGCCGACACCGATCTTACGCTTCTTGGCGATGTAGACCTTGGCCATCTGGATAATACCGGCAGGAAGTTCGTCGCCGATGGTGATGGCGAACTTCTTACGCTTCAATTCGGCGTCGAGCTCCTTGTACTTCTTGATGAAGTTCATCACCAACGCACGGATCAGCGTGTTGGCGTGCTCGTCCTTCGTCCAGCCGCTCAGCTGGATGGCTGTGAAGTCCATGTCGCTGAAATCGGAGGCGTGGAAACGGGCACCCTTGGAAATGACATCGGTTCCCATGTAGTCTTTCACTCCTTCGGAGGTCAGACCCTCGGTCAGTTTCAGCAGCTTGTTAACCAATATCTTACGCAAATCGGCTATCTTGCCTTCAAACTCTTCGTCGATCTTGGGCAGCAGGGCTTTGTCGGCCAGCTTGGAACTGCGGGTCTTGATGACGCGCGAGAAGAGGCGCTTGCCGATAACCACACCCTTCAACGACGGAGACGCCTTCAGCGAAGCGTCCTTCACGTCGCCAGCCTTGTCACCAAAGATGGCACGGAGCAGCTTCTCCTCGGGCGAAGGATCGGACTCTCCCTTCGGCGTAATCTTACCGATGAGGATGTCACCCGGCTCGATGCGGGCACCTACACGCACGATACCGTTCTCGTCCAAATCCTTGGTGGCTTCCTCGCTCACGTTGGGGATATCGGAAGTCAGTTCTTCCATGCCGCGCTTCGTCTCGCGCACCTCCAACGAGTATTCTTCCACATGCACCGAGGTGAGCAGGTCCTCGCGGACTACGCGCTCATTGAGCACGATGGCGTCCTCGTAGTTGTATCCCTTCCAGGGCATGTAGGCCACCAACAGGTTCTTACCCAGCGCCAATTCGCCGTCTTCGGTCGAATAGCCTTCGGTAAGTATCTGACCCTTCGTCACGCGCTGTCCTTTCTCGCAGATGGGACGAAGGTCGATGGTCATATTCTGGTTCGTACGGCGCCACTTCGGAATGCGGTATTCCTTCAACGCCGGTTCGAAACTTACAAATTCTTCATCCTCCGTACGGTCATAGAGGATACGGATGGTCGTGGCGTCCACAAACTCTACTACGCCTTCGCCCTCGGCCGTAATCTGCGTGCGGGAGTCGCGGGCCAACTGGCGTTCGATACCGGTTCCGACAATCGGAGCTTCGCTGCGCAGCAAGGGCACAGCCTGGCGCATCATGTTCGAACCCATCAAGGCACGGTTGGCGTCGTCGTGCTCCAGGAACGGAATCAAAGAAGCGGCGATAGAGGCAATCTGCTGCGGAGAGACGTCCATCAGTTCCACTTCCGAAGGCGGAACAACCGGATAGTCAGCATCCTGACGAGCCTTCACCTTATCGCGGATGAAGGTGCCGTCATCATTCAGCGGTGCGTTGCCCTGAGCGATGATCTTGCCTTCTTCTTCTTCGGCGCTCAGATAAACCAAGCCTTCGGGAGAAAGATCGACCTTGCCGTTCTCCACCTTACGGTAGGGAGTCTCTATAAATCCGAGGTCGTTGATCTTGGCGAACACGCAGAGAGAAGAAATCAAACCGATGTTCGGACCTTCAGGCGTCTCAATCGGACAGAGGCGGCCGTAGTGAGTATAGTGTACGTCACGCACCTCGAAACCGGCACGCTCACGCGACAGACCACCGGGACCCAGTGCCGACATACGACGCTTGTGGGTGATTTCGGCAAGCGGGTTGGTCTGATCCATGAACTGCGACAGGGCATTGGTGCCGAAGAACGAGTTGATGACCGAAGAAATAGTCTTGGCATTAATCAAGTCAATCGGAGTGAACACCTCATTGTCACGCACGTTCATACGCTCGCGGATGGTGCGGGACATACGGGCCAGACCAATGGCAAACTGATTGGACAACTGCTCGCCGACGGTACGCACACGACGGTTGCTCAAGTGGTCGATATCATCGACATCGGCCTTCGAGTTGATCAGCTCAATCAGGTACTTGATAATCTCAATAATATCTTCTTTCGTCAGAACGCGCACGTCCATGTCGGTCGTCAGGTTCAGCTTCTTATTGATGCGGTAACGACCTACATCACCCAAGTCATATCTCTTCTCGGAGAAGAACAGGTTGTTGATGACTTCGCGTGCACTGGCGTCGTCTGCCGGGTCCGCGTTGCGCAACTGACGGTAAATGTAGAGCACTGCTTCCTTCTCCGAGTTACTCGGGTCTTTCTGCAGCGTATTATATATAATGGAGTAGTCAGACTGATTGGGTTCTTCCTTGTGTACAAGGATATTCTGAACGCCTGACTCCAGGATAACATCCACATGCTCCGGCTCGATAACAGTTTCGCGGTCGATCACAACCTCGTTACGCTCGATGGAAACAACCTCGCCGGTGTCTTCGTCTACAAAGTCCTCAATCCATGTTTTCAAAACACGGGCAGCCAACTTGCGTCCTACAATTTTCTTCAGGTTGGTTTTGTTGACCTTGACGTCTTCAGCCAAATTGAAAATCTCGAGAATATCCTTATCATTCTCAAAACCAATGGCTCTCAATAATGTCGTAACGGGCAATTTCTTCTTACGGTCGATGTAAGCATACATGACATTGTTGATGTCCGTAGCGAACTCAATCCAAGAACCCTTGAAAGGAATAATACGAGCCGAATATAACTTCGTTCCGTTGGCATGTACACTCTGACCGAAGAATACACCCGGAGAACGGTGCAACTGGGACACAACGACACGCTCGGCACCGTTAATGACAAACGTAGCCTTGTCGGTCATGTAAGGGATAGGCCCCAGAAATACGTCCTGGATAACAGTGTCGAAATCCTCATGATCGGGGTCAGTACAATACAATTTTAGCTTTGCCTTCAAAGGCACACTATAGGTGAGTCCTCGCTCTATACATTCATCAATGGTATAGCGCGGCGGATCAATATAGTAGTCCAGGAATTCAAGGACAAAATTGTTTCTAGTATCGGCTATGGGGAAGTTTTCAGCAAATACTTTATACAATCCCTCGTTCTTACGTTTCTCGGGAGAAGTGTCCAGTTGTAAAAAGTCTTGGAATGACTTCAATTGTACTTCCAGGAAATCCGGATATGCAAGCGGATTCTTAGTCGAAGCGAAATTAACTCTTTGATTTACAGTATTTGAAGACATCTGATAATGGATTTGTAGAAGTGAATTTTAAATATATACACAAAAAGGTTAAGAA
>CALUFR010000129.1 GCA_944319875.1 uncultured Bacteroides sp. | reverse complement strand
CTATCTCTTGACGCACGGCTTCCCATTCTTCGGACTTCTGCCGGTTCTGTTCAGCTACGTATTCCTTGATGGCTGCCAACTGGTTTGTGACCAACTGTTTCTCCAATAGCAGGTAGCGGCGTTTCTTATGCTGAATATAAAAGAAGATGACGATGCCGCACAGCAAAAGTGTAATGCCGATGCCGCCCCACAGGTAGATGGCGTTTTCACGCCGGTCTGCCTCCGCCTTCTGCAGGTTCATCTGCTGCAGGTGTTGCGCGGTCAGTTGCTCTATCTTATCGGTTTGCCGCAAGGCGTAAAAAGAATCTTTATAGATTTGAAAAGAATCAACATAAACGAAAGCCAAATCCGGATGTTCTTTCCGATGCAACTGTGACAGGTTTTGAAATGCCATAGCCCGAGTAGAAATTCGCGGGTCTTTCGTTGCCTTGAGAAAATAGAAAGAAGCCGAATCTTTATTCCCCTCCTCTTTAAAAAACCAGGCTTTGTTATAAGAATCACCGCTGTAAGCGTCAACCACTTTTCGTAGATAAGCCTTGGCTTGTTCTGGATGACCGGTTAAATGGGCATGTAGGTGTAATTGGTTGATGATATACCTCTCGTAATATTTGTTTTTCAATTGCCGGGTTAAGGGGAGAGCTTCCTGATAATAATGGTAAGCGCTGTCGTATTGGTTCAGCATCATAAAGACGTTCCCCATGCTGTATGCAACGGTGTAACTATCCAATGTATCGGGATGCGCGTCTACATAACGCTGCATTTCCCGATAGTACGACAAGGCTTGCTGATAGAACCCTTTTTGATGATATAAGCGTCCCAAATCGTAGTTTACCAGCATCCGTGTGCGGTCTTGTGTCTGCGGAGGCAATGTGGCAAGTGCTTGCAGGTTGGTCTTCAGGGCAAGGGTGTCGTTGCCTTGCTGCTGGTAGATGCGCCCCAAAAGAAAATAGCTTTTGGCAAGCGGGATACTGGGAGCTTCCTCGGTGTAATAACCGAGCGCAATCTGTATCAGCGAATCGTTCGTGCCAATCCGGTTCTGTTTGTTCAGGGCTTCGGTATAGAGCAAGGCATAGTCTGCCCAATCCTTCTCCCGCAAGCGGTCGGGGTGGGCTATCTGCCCGAGCAGGTCTATCACCGAATCGGGCTGTGCGGTATGTAGGGACGCCTCATGCAGCAAAGCCAAATCGCTCTTGTTCCCTTGACGGCAGGAACAAAGCAACAGCAGGCAGAGGCAAATCTGCATCATGTGTTTCATGCCGACAAAGATACACATTTTTTCAGAAGCAGCCATACTGTGTACGGGATGTATTTGTGCACTTGAAAATCAAACGCAAAGACGCAAAGGCGCAAAGATTTTATATTTAGAGAGGGCAAAGAACACAGAGAGTGGCATCGGTTCGTTAGTTTTCATAGTCCTACATAATTAATCCTCTACTCTATTTTATTTAACCGATATAAATTGCCGTCCATGCGTTCTGTAACGCTTATTACCTTATATAATTGCATAGAGCAGTCTCCCTCTACCAAAAAATCAAAGGCAGAACGGGGCAAGGACAAGGTATCCGCACCCGACTCCTTTAACCATCCGGATGTCGCTCCACAGGTGATGACCAACAGTGAATCCGCTTTGCCAGACAACAGACTTTCTTTTTCCGCCGAACCGTCTTCGACAAACAAAAAGTAAGCATACCGCTTCCTGTCATACAAGAAATCAATCTTAGAGTATCGGAAACCGAGCGCATCCTCATTTATCATGCGCTTTTTCGCTAATTCTATCCACACATTGGCAATATAGCCGCTGATGCGGCTCTTATTCGCAACAACAGCCAATGCCGCCAACACTACCAATACGTACCAAACAATTCTTTTTTTCATCGTTTCTATTTATAAAAAACTAAAAATCATTTCAGAGAAATGCTGACCAACCGATAGCCATTTTCTTCATCCAAGGCCATTGCATAAACCACATTCCGTACTTCATCCACACATAAACGAGCCAAACGCCTGTCTGTACGTATTCGTTTTACAGCCTTTCCTTGCCAGTCAAATACAACGATTGAATAAGGCTCCAATGCATCCCCTTTCTCGTGCAACAATGCATAAACAAATCCATTGGTCACATAAACATCTTCAAATCCCAACTGAGTATTTTCATTGCCAACGACAAATACCGGTACGGCTCCTTCAGCCTGTCCATAGACAGGCTCATAGATACACAAGGTAGTATCCGCTAGCAATTCCAAATCTGACCGCACACTAAAATACTCCAATATGCCGCCAATATAAGTAGCATTCAACATTTTAGCATAATCAGGCTTAAAAAGGGTACGTGTATCACTGCTGAATACAGACCAGATTTCTTCTTCTTTGCCGGCTACGTATTCGGTCGGGAAATTGCCATATACAGATTTTATGTCATGTTTGGCCAAATCAAATCTGCCATAACGTAACTGGGGCTGATTGGCTTTCACTAAAAACACACTGTCTTTTACAGGAAGCATATCATATAATACAAAAGGCGTTTCGGATGACGGAAGCATACCATAATCTACCTTATATTCCTGAAAATGCAATTTGCTTATTAAATCTGTATCTAAATGATATACCACTATTTTACGTGAAACGCCATCGTAAACATATAAGACATTTCTACGGACAGACAAATGAAATTGATTGGCTGATAAAAGCTCGCCCGGACCTTGACCTTTATGTGCAAACCGACCGACAGGTTTTCCTGACTGCGTATAGACATGAAAATAATAATCATCCATATCATCCAATACGACAAGACAAGAATCCGTATAGTCCATTTGCAGAGGGAAACGCCACAGAGAAGAATCGTTCAGCGTATGCACCTGCATGTCATAAACACTATCTATACTAATCCCATTAGAATAATAGACAGATTTGCTTTGTTCGGCACACCCTGCCAACAGACCAAGTGCCAACAAAGGTAAACAAAATAATAGGTTCTTCATATTCGCCTGATGTTTCTACTTGATTGAAACTACAATAGAAGAATGTGCTATCATGTAAAAACACTGCAATACAATATAGTTACAAGCATTCACATTTCAGCACATTCAAGATATTACATAATCTCCCTATAAGGAACAAGAATGACTTCCGGTCAACGTTCCTTTAGAAGGTCTTATTTCAGTACCACACAACCCACATTTTGCCCCACATTTATTTACGCTCCCTTTACACGACCAAGTTGTGTGTGTCCCACTTTCATTACCAGCCAACGCTTCCACGTTGGCCAAAGCCAAGTCGGACAACATCGCTTCTTTATCCTGTGCTTGGTAAGCCGTTACACCGGCTGCTACAGCCAAAGCGGCTGCAAATGCCAGCTTCATAAGCTTCTTTTTCATAATTGCTAAAATTTAATGTTATTCTTACTTTGTTTGTTCATTCACTCCGTTCATTCACTCCTGCGAAGCCGCAAATCCACGGTTTGCGTATCTTCTGTTTTCTTCGTAACTTTGCTTCGGTTTAACCTCCTTTCGTTTTAGGGTTTGACTGGAGTGGGAACATATAAAGCTGTCTTCCAAATGAACTCTTTATCGTTTCCACTCCTTATTCTATATTAATACCATTACTTTTGCATACATACACGTTAACATATCCGGCGGGTATCCCCGCCCTTACATTGATTGTTGCAACAATCTTGTTCTAATTTATAAATTTCTATCAACACACTTTACTTATTTCATGCGGTACACACAAAGCGACACCGCATCGCCATCCGTATCGTCAACCGAATAAGTCACCAGACAACCGGGTATATCAGCCGATACCGGATGACCTAAATAGTCCATGCCTACAGACGAAACGTCCAGATTCTTGTAACAAGTCATCACACCGGTACGTTTATCATACAACGAATAGACGGCACGAGGGTCACCGTGCTGCTCCGTCCATATACCGAATATAAAACGAGGGGAACAAGCATAAATCAGGCAAGACCAATAAGAGGACGACACATCCATGCTGTTTTCTACCCCACCAAAAGAACGGGTGCTCTTCTGCAAAGGGTTGACCTGCAGTTCCACGCTGACCGAATCGGCTGTGCAATCATAATGCAGGTAACGGTCGGTGGCGGGACACGAAATGCCTATAACCTGAGAAGAGACGGGATAAAGCCTATCCCAAAAAGCGGAGACCACCGGGTACTTTTCCTTGTATTCCAACAGCACCTTACGCAACCTCCCGTCGGCAGACATCAGCCAAAGACCACACGGGCCGTTGTATATGAAATCTGGAGTAAAGCAGAGGAAACTGCCGTCGGGAAGCAAGGCGATGTTGTTTGCCATGTATTCCGTACGGATTGTACGGAGGAAATCACCCGCAAACGTATAGACATGGATTGCACCCTTTATTTTATCATACACATACAAGGATTCGGAATGCCTGTCAACCATCAGGCGGGTCACCGTAGAATATTCACCGGGACCTTGTCCCCGCCGGTAAATCTTATTGAGGAAAGTGCCTCCTTCTGTAAAATGGTAAATGCTCATCTGAAGCTGGTCGTAAACGAACAGGCAGCTGTCTGCAGTGCAGACCTGGACAGGTCTGCCTATCACTTCACCCTCCGGCAAGTCCAAATGAATTTGCCGCCTGGACGATACAAAAGCAGATAAAGGAAGACTGTCTTCCGCTACCGAAAAATCAATGTCGACCGATGCCTTACACACCCCGTCTTCCATTCGGGAAGAACGGGAACAGGCACAAAGCAGGAACAAGAATATCACATATACATACTTCATCTTTAAACAATATTATGTTGACATGGAGATTACAGGACACATAACCGCACGGAAAGGTCATGCATCCTGATACGCCATTTTTACGAAACACACCATCAAGGGCAAACATCTGTTGCCGAACAAGCACTATACTTATTCCCTGTATATTTACAGCAAGGTATTTCCGTATACATATTAAATTCAGGAATATACAACTTGTAGGTAGAAGCCGCATACCCCTTTTTAAACACTTCATCATCGTTATCATTCCCATGGTCACCTCCTGTATTCTCACCTCCAGCCAACGCTTCCACGTTAGCCAAAACCAAATCAGATAATGTTTCCTTATCCTGTGCATGGTAAGCCGTCACACCGGCTGCTACAGCCAAAGCGGCTGCAAATGCCAGCTTCATAAGCTTCTTTTTCATAATTGCTATACTTTAATGTTATTCTTACTTTGTTTGTTCATTCACTCCGTTCATTCACTCCTGCGAAGCCGCAAATCCCCGATTTGCGTATCTCCTGTTTTCTTCGTAACTTTGCTTCGGTTTAACCTCCTTTCGTTTTAGGGTTTGACTGGAGTGGGAACATATAAAGCTGTCTTCCAAATGAACTCTGTACCGTTTCCACTCCTTATCCTATATGAATACCATTACCTTTGCATACATACACGTTGACGTATCCGGGCGGGCAAACCCCGCCCCTACATTGATATGTTGCAACAATCTTATTGACAATCTCAATGCCGCACGGGTATCACCAAAGGGGCATTGCCCGTGTTCTTCAGCGTCACTTTCCGTTCTTTCTTCTTCCCCATCGGGAAAGAACCGAACTGCACTTCCCGTTCGCTTAAAAAAGCAGTGGTCTGCTTCGCATCCGTAGATGCGGAACGCTTGCCGATGACTATATTCAAGTAGAACTCTTTCACCAACGGATTGTGGACCGAACACTTCATCATCGTTACCTCGGTTTGCGAATCTCCTATATTACTTTGCATCGGGTCCGTTATTCTTTATCAAAAGATTTGAAAGAAAACCTTATTAACAAAGGATTGTCATCTTCCAATCTGCCGCATCGGCGAATCAAATCATGCAGCATCCCCTTTTCTTGAAAAAAGAAAGGATAAAGTATGCCATAAAAAGACTCATCGGAAGCGTTTACAACCACTAAGGGAGAATCTTGGTCTTGTTTTCCTGAATATATCCTTTTCATACGCTTGTCTATACAGATATTATACAGTGATAAATCGGGAGACACAGTACTTATAAACAGGTGACTCCCCGTTTCATAAGTGGATAACAAGCATTTAAAATAAGGCTTACTATCCACCGAAGAAAGTTCTGTGGCAGTCTGTGGTATCAAGCTGGAAGGTAATGTCCATTTGCCAAAATCGAAAGCGTATTTCTTCTGTAATTCGTCTCCCACAAGTCGGTCTATCCGGAAATGACCGTAATCGGACAGGCAATTCACTTCTCCTTCCGAATCATAAAAGAACTTTTGAGTGACAAAAGGGAAGCCTTCACGTTTCTTTATGCCGACCATACGGTTATCCGTATAAACATATAAACTATAATCTTGACCAGCCGACCAAAAATAGAAACAATCCTTAGTAGGATTCACAAATTGATAAAAATCGGATGCCATACTGTCTTCAAAAGTCAAACGATATTGATAACGGCCTGTTTCCATATCATAAGCCAATACCGACGCATTGTCTAATATCAAAAGGCTTTTCTTGTCATAACTGAGTGTCATGTCCTTAATGACAGTATATTCCCCTTCACCGCCGCCTAAGGCATCTATTTGGTATAAAAAAGCGCCATGGGAATTAAAGACGAATATCGACTTTTGCTTATCGTCATGGTAAACGATGTAATTGCTTGTTACGATACATTTACGCGCATAACTCAACAACAGGCTATCCGTTGTTTCCAACGGTATGGCCTCTTCCACTTGGACAAGCGAATTCCAATCGAATACAGAATCCTCACGATAATCAATGGCATAAGTATCCCTGTCTGACTCAAAGCGAGAGGTACACGAACCTAACAACAATACTAAAACAAGCCCCATCCATTTCATAAAATACGATATTACTGTTTTGTTTGTAAGCTTCTGCCATCCTTCAAACGAAAGGACAAAAACCTACAAACTTTAGAATCTGACAATCAACAATCTGAAGCAAAACATTCGTCCGGTCCTCCAGGTTTACAACTTACCCATTTCTTATAAGAAACCGGATCCGGACAATTACCTGTTGTTTTGGTAAATCCACCGCTTAATTCACCACCTGCCAACGCTTCCACGTTGGCCAAAGCCAAGTCAGACATCACTTCTTTATCTTGAGCTTGGTAAGCCGTAACTCCAGCTACTACAGCCAAAGCGGCTGCAAATGTTATTTTCAAAAATCTTGATTTCATTTTTTTCTTGTTTTAATTGATTATTACTTTATTTGTTTTTTACCTGCGAAGCCGCAAATCCCCGATTTGCGTATCTTCTGTTTTCTTCGTAACTTTGCTTCGGTTTAACCTCCTTTCTGTTTAGGGTTTGACCGGAGTGGAGACATACAAGTTGTCTTCCAAACACGTGTTGTATCGTTTCCACTCCTTATTCTATATTAATACCATTACCTTTACATACATACACATTGACGTATCTGGGCGGGCAAACCCTACCCCTACATTGATACGTTGCAACAATCTTACTGACAATCCCGATGCCGCACGGGTAATTGTCAATTGTCCATTGTCAATTGTCTATTGTCTACCGCTTCTCCTGAAACATGTATGCGCAACGGGGCATCCGCCGTATTGCAATACACGTCTACTGTCTTATGGAAATGGCCTGCCTCGTCCGCTTCGTAAACAATCAGCAATGCCGTCTCTTCGCCCGGACGAAGCGGACGCTGGCTGTATTCCACACGCGTGCAGCCGCACGAAGTGTCTACGCCGTGTATCACCAAAGGTACTTCGCCCGTGTTCTTCAGCATCACCTGCCGTTCCTGACGCTCCGACATCGGGAAGGAGCCGAACTGCACTTCCCGTTCGCTTAAAGAGGCTGTGGTCTGCTTCGCATCCGTAGACGCGGGACGCTTGCCGCCAACGATGTTCAGGTAGAGTTCCTTCACCAGCGGATTGTGAACCGGATTGCCTATCGCTATCACCCGGTTGTCCTTGTCGAGCAAGAAAGTCTGCAGAGCCATCTCCGAGGGGAAATGGTTCAGGTGATTGAACGCATCCTCACGGTCGAAGCACACCGGATGGGTGAAACCATCACGACGGGTAAGGTAAGACAGTTCGCGCACGTCCTTCGGGTGGAAAAAGAATACATATTCCAGCCGCCCTTTGCCGAACAGCGAATCAGTCTCCGCCATCAGCTGTTTCCACTTGGGCAACTGCAGCTTGCAACTGGCGCAGCCGATGGAGTCGACATACGTCACAATCCGGTAAGGAGCATCCTGCCACCGGAATGACACCGTGTCCCTGCCTTGCACCGTAAACACCGCTTGCGCAGGAAAGGTGATTTCCTTACCCTCCCATTCCTCCACCAAACGCATCAGGCGTTGCTTGTCGGAATCTTGGCAAGCTGCCAGCAAACATAGCATCAACAGCCATACACCTATTTTCTTCATAACTTTGGCAACATTAGGCTACAAACGGAAGGTGCCGGTATAAACGGTTCCGTCCATTTCAATCCGCAACTGATACGTACCTGCCGGCACACCGCTTAGGTTAATCATCATGCCTTGCGTATGGAAATAGGTCTGGTGGTAGACTATCCTTCCGTTCAATTGGTTTTGGACGGAAACCACTGCTTCTTTGCTTTCGGGTATCGAAACGGACAGCCACGGTTGATGAAGGAATGCACGAGGTTCTTCCGTTAAGGAACTGGGGACAGGTTTGCTCCCTTGATCACCTGTTTGATAAATGTCTTTTCGTATCTCAATTTCAGCTTTACCTTGAGCGAAGCTGAAAGAAATACTCATCAGTAATAATAAAAATACAATCAGTTTTTCTTTCATAATCTTTTTTCGTTGCTGCGAAATTCTGAAAAAGCATGAAAACAAGCAAATTTTTGGCGTTACATTTTCCGTTACAGCGTTACAGATAGCGTTACATCACTTCTATATCTTGTTGGTTTATAGACGAATGGAAGAAAATTCCGAATGTGCATTTTGATAGCTTCTCTTTCAGACGGTGCTTGCAGATACGCAAGGCGTTTTCCTTACGTCCGGTGCACGAAGCTATCAGGCTGGTGGGATAATCCATGAGGGAAAGCAGGCAAAACAGCACGTCTGCTTCGGTGATTGAGGGGTGTTCCGCTTGCAGCCGCTTCACGGGTCCGTCGA
>CALUFR010000128.1 GCA_944319875.1 uncultured Bacteroides sp. | reverse complement strand
CAGGAATTCGGCGATGGGAAATATGGCGCGCGAATAGAGCCAGCGGCTGATGTGGTTGCGGCTGATGTGGTAGAGGAACGACTCCGAGGGGACGGCGAACAGGATGTTCTGCAGTTCCTTGAGGTTGCGCACGCGGGCAATCTCTTCCATTGTCTCCGGATTGCGGAGGATGAAGTCTCCGAAGCCGAAGTTCTCCGACACGATGCGGCGCAGGTCAACGTCTATCTTCTTGGAGTTCTTGTCGATGAAGGCTGCGCCATACTTGGCGGCGTAGGCCATGTCCTCCGTCTTGGACGACTGGATGATGAGGGTAACAAACGGATCTTCCTTGCGGATGGCCGCACAGAGGCGTATGCCGGCCAGGGCGTCTTTCTCACCCCGGTCGTTGCGGGGAAAGCGTACGTCGGTGATGACACCCAGGATGTTGTTCTTATACTTCATATAGATATGTATAGCCTCCTCGTAGTTGCGGGCCAGCACGATTTTGGGACGTCCGCGCATGCGCAGGGTGCGTTGGTGGGCGTTCAGAGCTTCGGTGCTGAATTCCTGGCTTTGCTGAAGCACGAACTTGTAGAGGTTGGGCAGGATGGAGGAGTAGAAGCGGATGCTGTCCTCCACCAGCAGGATGGCCTGCACGCCCACTTCCTGAACATCGTGTTCCAGATTCATCTTGTCCTCAATCAGCTTGATGATAGACACCAACAGGTCGGTGTTGCCCAGCCAGCAGAAGACGTACTCAAAGGGGCTGAGGTCTTCGTGGGCGATGCGCTCGGTGATGCCGTGGCTGAAGGGGGTCAGGATGACCATCGGAATTTGAGGCCGGGCGGCCTTGATGGTGCGTGCCACGTCGAAGCCCTCGTTGTCTCCCGTGCCCGGCATGCAGATGATGAGATCGTAGGGGATGTTTTCCAGCTGAGCCAGAGCTTCGTCGCACGTGCTCACCTGCGTAAAGCGTGGCGGATAGCGAAGCGAGAGCGAGGTGTATTCATTGAAAATCTTTTCGTCGATGCGCCCGTCGTCTTCCAGCATGAAGGCGTCATAAGGGTTGGCTATCAGGAGCACGTTGAAGATACGGCGGGTCATCAGGTTGGCGAACTGCGTATCCTTCAGGTAAAGCAGGTTGAGTTTCAGTTTGCTGAGCATGTTTTTCCAAAATTAGTGAGACAAAAGTCGTGCTTTTTCTTGGGATATGCAAGTACGGTTACAAAAAAGAGGATGCCTCTCCTTATTTTGAGACATCCTCTTGTTTGCGGTTCGTTATCCGTATCAGTGCTTATAGCATACTTTATATATAATAGGTATATCGAGTACGCCTTGAGGAGCGACACTGCGTGTGCTTGCGGTCTTTTTGGGACCGGGGATCAGCGGACTGTATTCCAGTACGTGGCGCATGCGCTCTCTCTGATTGAGGGTGAAGCGGTCGGAATAGCTGATTTCGTAGTCCATCAGGTTGTAGGACGTGAAGATGTCTTCGGCATTCAGACTGTTTACGCGCTGGAAGCCAGGCAGGAGGTCGTTCATGTCTCCGCTCTTGTTATAGGCATTGTAAGCATCCATCATGGTTGTACTTTGATAGAGGTTCCGGTTGTAGGGCTTGGTGTCTGTGCAATAATCCGAATCGGCATTGGGGTCGCTCTCTCCTTCATTAAAGGCGTGGTGCAGGCCCAGGTAATGTCCCAGCTCATGCGCCAAGGTTACGTTGGCGTCCGCCGAATTGTAGTAGCCCTCCGGAGTGTCCTGGTCAAAGTAAAGGCTGTTGATGGATACGCAATGCGGATATCCCAGGTTGGAGTTTTCCATGTGGGTGTATTCCACGTCGTGCAATCCTTCCAGATAGTTCTGGCCTCGTGTAGACAGGGGCAGATGGGAGATGCCCAGGATGGTGCCTCCTTCCACGGCGGTAAAGTTGTAAAGCATAATGTTGATATACTTGTTCAAGTCCCAGAGTAGATTGATTATTCTGTCATTTTTATCTTGCATGAAACTCTCGCAATTGATGGGCATCTCATCCCAGGCAACGTATTCTACACCCGGTGCTTCCAGTGCATTGCCCTGGGGGGCTGTTTCGGGCAGGTAGAATTCGAGGTTAATATCCTGTCCCGCATCTCCGCCGGCGGCAATGGTTTTTCCGTCGTAATATTGATTCACTTTGTCTAAAACCTGCTTGATGCGGCTTGCGGAGATGTATTGGTAGGGATCATTCTGATCCTTATATAATACGTGGAAGATGACAGGGATCCTGTAGGTCAGCTCCTCTCCTTCGGGAAGGGCTTTCTGTGTAATGCTGACGTCGGTCTGGACACCGTTGCAATAGATGGTAACTATGCCGGTGCGGTCTTGGGAGATATTGCCCTCTACGTCAATCGTAATGGTGGCATTACCCGTTCCCTTGCCGGGCGAAACGGTACACCAGTCTTTGTTGAGGCTGGTGGCTGTCCATTCACCGGCCGTTTCTATTTGAAAGGATAGAATTTGGCCTTCGGGGGGGACGTCGGTGAAATTGTCTTGTGATAGAGTGAATGCGGGTTCATCGCTGCTGCAACCGGCCAATATCAGGCAGAAGAGGGCAGTCCATAGATAAGTCAATCTTGTTTTCATGTTAGGATAAACTGGTTAAATATAAAATTGGTATGTTCAAATCAGAAGTGCAAAACTATGAATAAAATCCGATTTTTTATTATAACGGTGGCATTTTTTTCTTTTATATTTTTATAGGTAGAAGGAGGAAATGACATTTTATTATAATTAGCTTGTTTTTTCGCTTGAAAATTTAGGCGGTTTGAAAAGAATGACTATATTTGCATCGTTGTTGGTTGACAAATTGTCTGCCGACAAGAGAAGGGACTCCATTGATAAACCTTTTAAAAACGTAATATTATGAATATTGAACGTATCATGGCCTCTCTGGAGGCGAAACATCCCGGCGAATCTGAGTATCTTCAAGCCGTAAGGGAAGTGCTCCTTTCCATCGAAGATATCTATAACCAGCATCCTGAGTTCGAGAAGGCTAAGATTATCGAACGTCTGGTGGAACCCGACCGTATCTTCACGTTCCGTGTCACTTGGGTAGACGACAAAGGCGAGGTACAGACCAACCTGGGCTATCGCGTGCAGTTCAACAATGCCATCGGCCCGTACAAAGGCGGTATCCGCTTCCATGCTTCGGTCAATCTGTCCATCCTGAAGTTCCTGGGATTTGAACAGACGTTCAAGAATGCTTTGACCACGTTGCCCATGGGTGGCGGTAAGGGAGGTTCGGACTTCTCGCCGCGCGGCAAGAGCGACGCCGAGATCATGCGCTTCTGCCAGGCCTTCATGCTGGAACTGTGGCGTCACGTAGGTCCCGACATGGACGTGCCTGCCGGTGACATCGGTGTAGGCGGCCGTGAGGTGGGCTACATGTTTGGTATGTATAAGAAACTGACCCGCGAGTTTACGGGTACCTTTACCGGCAAGGGACTGGAGTTCGGCGGCTCGCTGATACGTCCCGAGGCTACCGGTTTCGGCGGCCTGTACTTCGTGAACCAGATGCTGCAGACCAAGGGCATTGACATCAAAGGCAAGACGGTGGCTATCTCCGGCTTCGGAAACGTGGCATGGGGAGCCGCTACCAAGGCTACCGAACTGGGTGCCAAGGTGGTGACTATTTCCGGTCCCGACGGCTATGTCTATGATCCCGACGGCATCAGTGGTGAGAAAATTGATTATATGCTGGAGCTCCGCGCTTCGGGCAACGACATCGTGGCTCCGTATGCCGAACAGTTCCCGAGCGCCACGTTCGTGCCCGGCAAGCGTCCTTGGGAGGTGAAAGTGGACATCGCCTTGCCGTGTGCCACGCAGAACGAACTGAACGGCGACGACGCCCGCCAGCTGATAGCCAACAACGTCTTGTGCGTGGGCGAAATCTCGAACATGGGATGTACACCGGAAGCTATAGATCTCTTCATCGAGCATAAGATGATGTATGCTCCGGGCAAGGCAGTCAACGCGGGCGGTGTGGCCACCAGCGGACTGGAAATGTCGCAGAACGCCATGCACCTCAGCTGGAGCGCCGCCGAAGTGGATCAGAAACTGCATGCCATCATGCACGGCATCCACGAACAGTGCGTGAAATATGGAACAGAACCTGACGGCTACATCAACTACGTGAAGGGCGCCAACATCGCCGGCTTCATGAAGGTGGCTCACGCCATGATGGGTCAAGGTATAATTTAATTGCGAAACTTTGTTTAGTTGTATTTGTATTTGTGGTTATGAAGCCTCGTGCCTGTGAAGGTGCGGGGTTTTGTTTTTTTTGTTACCTTTGCGCACAGAATAGAAACTTTAAATCCAAGAGACATGTTATTTCCTGAACTGAAACAAAGACGCGACAAAATACGCGTCTTGATGGCTCAACATGGGATTGACGCCGCACTTTTTACTTGCAATGTGAATTTAATTTATACTTATGGACGTGTGGTCAGCGGTTATTTGTATCTGCCGTTGAATGACTTCGCGCGACTGTTCGTGAAGCGGCCCGCCACCCTTGAGGGTGAACACGTCATGCCCATCCGCAAGCCGGAACAGTTGCCGGACCTGATTAAGGAGTGTGGCCTGCCGTTACCCAAAAAACTGATGCTGGAAGGCGACGAGCTGCCCTTTACGGAGTACAACCGCCTGGCCGCTTGTTTTCCGGAGGCGGAGGTCGTTTCCTGCGGCACGGCATTCGTTCGCCAGGCGCGTAGCGTAAAGACTGAAATGGAGATCGAGCTTTTCCGCCGTTCAGGCGTGGCCCATGCCAAGGCTTATGAGCAGATACCATCGGTCTATAAGCCCGGCATGACGGATTTTCAGCTTTCGGTAGAGATTGAACGGCTGATGCGCTTGGAGGGATGTCTGGGGATTTTCCGTGTGTTCGGCCGGAGTATGGAGATATTCATGGGCAGTCTGTTGGCCGGTGACAACGCGGCCGCTCCTTCTCCCTACGACTTTGCCCTGGGTGGCGAAGGCCTCGATCCTTCCCTGCCGGGCGGAGCCAACGGCACACCGCTTCATCCGGGGCAGAGCCTGATGGTGGACATGGGCGGCAATTTCTATGGCTACATGTGTGACATGAGTCGTGTGTACGCTATCGGCAAGCTTACCGAACAGGCCTATGCGGCCCATCAGACCTGTCTGGAGATACAGGAGGCCGTATCGTCCATGGCCAAGCCGGGTGTCATCTGCGAAGACCTGTATAATAAGGCCATCGAGCTGGTGACGAAAGCCGGTTTTGCCGATTATTTCATGGGCGTGGAGCAGAAGGCTAAGTTTATCGGCCACGGTATAGGGCTGGAAATCAACGAGACACCCGTCATCGCTCCCCGCATCCGCCAGGAATTGGAGCCGGGCATGGTCTTTGCGCTTGAGCCGAAGATTGTGCTGCCGGGAGTAGGTCCGCTTGGCATTGAGAACTCCTGGGTGGTGACCGCCGAAGGCTTGGAGAAGCTGACGCTCGCTCCCGAGGAAATCATCGAGCTCTGACGGACGGATGCCTTTCCGTTATCATGCCGCGTTTTATGGGTCTCTCATTTTTGGGAGACCCATTTTTTACTCAGCCACTTGCGCACAGGTTCGTCGTAGAGCTTCAGGCAGAGCCAAGCCAGCAGGATGCTGCCTACATAGACCACGAGAGCCACGGGCCACACTTCGCCGAACGTATAATATTTGTGCTCGATCAGCCAGGAATAGAACAGATACATCACCGGATAGTGGACGGCATAGAGCGGGTAGGAGATGTCGCCCGCGAACCGGCAGATCCGGGTGGAATGCTTGTCCGTGGTCTTGCCGGAAGCGGCCAGCCACACCAGCACCGGGAACACGAAGAAGATGCAGCACGCTTCAAAAAGACCGTTCAGGCTGACAAAGGCCTTGCCCTCGATATAGGGTACGCAGAACAGCACGAGCAGTACGGCGGTGCAAATCCAGAAAGCTCCTTTGATTTTGACCGGCTTGAAGTGGCGCGACAGCAGCATGCCCAGCGTGAAGGGGAAGAGCATGCGCAGCAGTCCTCCGAAGAAGTTGTAGCCGTCCAGTGTCCAACCCACGCCGATCATGCCATAACCCACGACGTCAAACAGGGTGAACCACGCCAGTCCCACTCCCGAGAGGGCGGTCAGCATGGCCAGTGCCTTGTTGCTCAGGCGATGGATGAAGAGAGCATAGAGGATGTTGCCGATGTATTCGAAGAAAAGCGACCAGCTCGGCCCGTTCAGCGGGAACATCTCTCCGTTGCCGCGTATGTCGTAGCTGGCGCCCGGAGGTGCCGGTATGAAGAACATGGCGCAGAGCAGGGCGAGCATCACCAGCGAAAGGCTGATGTGCGTGCCGTCCCATTGTACCGACCCTTGCAGCAGATAGAACACCACGCCCAACAGGGCGCCCATGATAATCATCGGGTGGAGGCGGATCAGTCTTCGTTTGAAGAAGTTGCCAAGGCTCATACTTTTTCCCAAGCGGTCGTCGTAAGCATAGCCGATGACGAAGCCGGACAGGATGAAGAAGAAGTCTACGGCCAGGTATCCGTGGTTGATGGTGGTGATGACCGTTCCGCCCGCGGCGAAAGACAGTCCTTCAAAAATGTGATAGAACACGACCAACAGAGCGGCCACTCCTCGGAGGCCGTCGAGCAGTTCATAGTGGGGCTTGGTGTCGCTGAAAGCGGCGGAAGAAACTCTTGTCATGATTTTTGTAATAGTACTTTTTATTTGGGGTTAATGAATGGCGCAAAGTTAAGCCGGTTTTCCCGGAAAAAAATTGTCTTGCGGCAAAAAAACAAGCTTATCGGAATGTTTTTCGATTCTTTCGGATGCGGCTGAGCGTCGGGAGGGTTATTCCCAGGTAGGAAGCGATGTAACCCAGTTGTGCCCTTTGACACACTTGAGGAAATTGCTCCAGAAAAGCCTCATACCGCTCTTTGGCCGCCAAGGTGAGGCGCTCTTTGTGGGAACGGTGCAGGCGCCTGTACTCATCCTGATGGATGACCCGTCCCCAGTTGGCCAAGTCGATGTCCGTCTGAAACAGGTGGAGCAGGTCGGTCAGCGCTATCCGGTAGGCAACCACTTCTTCCAGTGTCTCCACATATTCCTCGCTGGGCTTTCCGTAGTAGAACTCGTCCATGCTGAACACGATGTCCCCTTCGCATGAGAAAGAGGTTGTGATTTCTTCACCGTTGACCAGCCAGAAAGAGCGTGTCATGCCTTTCTCGATGAAGTAGGCGGATTTGCAGTATTTGTCCGCCTCGATCAGCCGGTGCTTTTTGGGGAAGCGGCAGGGAGTTGTCTGTGCCATCAATAGGCGGATGCTTTCATCGGACACCGGATAAGCCGTTTTTATTTTTTCGATGATGTTTGTCATTTCGGATATGCTTGTTGTGTCTTTGTGTATCATGTTCAATCTCCTTCATAATATTCTCCCAGGAAATAGCGGGCGATGAAGTCCCAGTGCTGTTGTAGTACCTCCTTGCCTCCCTCGAAAGGCAGGGCGGCATCGGGCAGAAGCCCGTGGTGCATGCCATATTTCAGCAGGTCGAAGGGACAACGTCCCGGCAGGCAGAACAGTTCGTAGCCCTCGGCCGAGGCCGTCCGGGCATCGTAGGCCGGATTGCGTGGATCCCGGAAGCAGGTGCCTGCGCCGGGCGCCAGCAACATACCCTTGGTGTTGGCGTAGATGACGAAGGCCCTTTCCTCCTTTAAGTCCGCCAGGACGCCATCGGGATGCTCCTCCCATTGGAGTGTGCCGGTGAGGAAGGCGTGCAGCTCTTCGTAGGTGGCAAAGTAGAGCAGGGGATAGCCGTGGTTGTGTCGCAGACATCGCTCCGCGTCTTTCGTCAAGGAAGAGTCGGGCGTCGCTTCGGGCAGAGGGGCGGAAGGCGTGTCCAATGCCTCGGTGTCCATCATCCACGAGCGGAGCGAAGGCGTTTCGCTGATGGGGGCTTCCTCAAAGCGCTCGTCCATGGTCCCGTACAGCCTGTCGGCCAGTGTCGTCAATTCCTTGTCATACGGGTCTTGAAAGCGGAAGGCGGGATGCCTGCTGGAGAGAGCCTTCCATAGCAGAAAGCGGACGTCGTCTCGGTTGATTTCATCATCGATGTATGTTTCGCAGGCGTAGAAAGGGAGCGGATGTCCATAGAGCGCACGGTAGCGGCTCGTGAATGTCTTCCAACCTCCCGACTGGGCGATAGCATCCCGGAAGTACAGGGCGAGTGTCAAGGCTGTCTTGCTCAGTCTCTCGGGCGCATGTCCGGCAAAGAGGGATGAGGTGGCGAGAAGCGGCATTGCCTCACGGGCAAAGTCCAGGTACCAGGCGTCAGTGGGCATCGTCCGCGTGCGCCCGTTGGCTTCCAGCCAGTGCTTCATGTAGATAGGGGGCGTTTTCATGGCGTCAATGTTCTTTTAAACGTGCGTTTTTAAAGCCTTTTCAGGGCTATTTTGATTACCTGTTCCACGGGAGCGCCGGGGGTTTCCTTCAGGATGGCCAGCACCACTTTTTGCGAGGCGGCTTGTGCGAAGCCCAGCATGGTGAGGGCAGCCACGGCTTCTTCCATCACCTCGTTGCCCGGGGCGCCCGGGAGCGGCTGGCCCGCCTCGGCACCCATGGCGGCGGCCACGGCACCCGTCTTAATCTTATCTTTCAGGTCTACGATGATACGCTGAGCCGTTTTCAGCCCGATGCCCTTCACTGTTTTCAGCAGGTTGGCGTTCTCCGTGCTGATGATGTTGATAAGTTCGGCGGATGAGAGGGCCGAGAGTATCATGCGGGCCGTGTTTCCTCCAATGCCCGATACGGAGATGAGCAGTAAGAATAGCTCGCGTTCCTGCTTGTCGGCAAAGCCGTAGAGCTGGTAGGCGTCTTCGCGGATGGCCTCGTAGACGTAGAGCTTGCAAGACTTTTTGCCCTGGATGGCGGAGTAGGTGTTGAGCGAGATGCTGGCCAGATAGCCCACCCCGTTGCAATCGATGACGGCGGCCGCCGGGCTGAGTTCGGCCAATTCGCCCCGGATGTATTCTATCATTATTGAATAGTTAATGGTTAATGGGTGCAAATGTACAAAATATCCTTTGGCTATAAAATAGTCTTAATAAAGAAAAAAGGAAATGGAAGAATAGACAGTGTTTTGTTTGACTTTCGAGAAAAATGCCTACTTTTGCAGGCGTAAAACAGAAAACTGATAATTAAAACTGATAAAAGTATGAAAAAAGTAAGAGCAGCCATCGTTGGTTATGGCAATATCGGGCACTATGTGCTCCAGGCTTTGCAGGCAGCGCCTGATTTTGAGATTGCGGGTGTCGTGCGTCGCGCGGGCGCCGAGAACCGTCCGGCCGAGTTGAATGACTATCCCGTCGTGAAGGACATCAAGGAGCTGGAGGCCGTGGATGTGGCCATCCTTTGCACACCCACCCGAAGCGTAGAGAAATATGCCAAGGAGATCCTGGCGCTGGGCATCCATACGGTGGACAGCTTTGATATCCACACGGGCATTGCTGACCTGCGCCGCACGTTGGATGCCGAGGCCAAGGCTCATGATACGGTTTCCATCATCTCGGCCGGCTGGGATCCGGGAAGCGATTCCGTGGTACGCACCCTGTTGGAGGCCATCGCCCCGAAGGGCATCACCTACACCAACTTCGGCCCGGGCATGAGCATGGGGCACACCGTAGCAGTCAAGGCCATTGAGGGTGTGAAGGCCGCCCTGTCCATGACCATCCCTACAGGGACGGGCATACATCGCCGCATGGTCTACATCGAGCTGAACGAAGGCTATGACTTCGACAAGGTGGCCGCCGCCATCAAGGCCGATCCTTATTTTGCGAGCGACGAGACGCATGTGAAGTTGGTGCCCAGCGTGGACGCTCTGCTTGACATGGGTCATGGCGTGAACTTGACGCGCAAAGGCGTATCGGGCAAGACGCAGAATCAGCTGTTCGAGTTCAACATGCGTATCAACAATCCTGCTCTGACGGCGCAGGTGCTGGTGTGCGTGGCGCGTGCGGCTATGCGCCAGCGTCCGGGATGCTACACGATGATTGAAATCCCCGTCATCGACCTGCTTCCGGGCGAGCGCGAGGAATGGATTGCTCATCTGGTATAATTCTCTTACTGCATCTTGCGGATAGAAAACAAACAACCTGTCGACAGGAAGTGAATGACCTGTCGGCAGGTTGTATGCGTTTTATGTGGCGGCATTATTGGTTGTATAGGTTCAGAATGTGGCAGGCCACGAGGGCTGCTGTCTCCGTGCGGAGGCGGGAGCGTCCTAAGCTGATGGGCTGGAACCCTTGTTCGACGGCCGCTTTTACTTCTTCTTCGCTGAAGTCCCCTTCGGGGCCGATGAGCACCAGTGCGTCCTGTCCTCGCTTCAGGACATCCTTCAATAGCGGTTTTTCTCCTTCGTAGCAATGGGCTATGAATTTCTGTTCGTTGAAAGGTTGCCGGATGAAGGTATGGAAGTCCGTCATTTCGTTCAGCAGGGGCAGGCGTGCTTTGAGCGATTGTTTGATGGCTGAAATCAGTATCTTCCGGATGCGTTCGGTCTTAATGACTCTTCGCTCCGAAAAGCGGCAGTTGAGGAATGTCAGTTCGTCGAAACCGATTTCCGTGGCTTTCTCCGCAAACCACTCCGTGCGGTCCATGTTCTTGGTGGGAGCCATGGCGATGTGCAGATGCCCTTGCCAGAGAGGGGGCTGCTGCTGGCTTTCGAGAATGTTCACGAGGCAACGTTTGCCGGATGCCGCGCTTATCTCGGCTCGGTAGAAAGAGCCTTTCCCATCGGTCAAGGTCACTTCATCGCCGGTTTGCAGGCGGAGTACCCGGAGCGCATGGGTTGCCTCGTCTTCGGGTAGTTCGGCCCGATTCAGGATGTCTGGGGTATAGAATACGTGCATCAGTCCGTGGGGTTTGTTTCTTTATAATTGTTGATTAGGTCGCGTAGCAGGGCCGCCTTTTCGTATTCTTCTGCTTCGACGGCTTCTTCCAAAGCCTTTTTGATGGCTTCTATGGAGCGTTGTTCCGAGGCGGAAGTGTCGCTGAGCCATGCCTTCTTGTTTTCCAGCTTCAACTTTTCTTCCTCCAGCAAGTCTTCGTAGATGAAGATGGGGCTTTGCAGATACATGGCAATAGCGATGGCGTCACTGGTGCGGGCGTCAGCCCGGATGATTGAGTTGTCGGTCTGCAGAAACAGGTAAGAATAGAACAGGCCTTTTTCCACCTTATATATAAGGACTCGCACCAACCTGATGTTCAGTGCCTCGATGACAGAGGCGAACAGCTGGTGGCTCAAGGGGCGCGGAGACCTGATGCCTCTCATCTCGAGCAGGATGGCTTGCGCCTCCGACGCTCCGATGATGATGGCCAGCTGACGGTCACCGTTCGTTTCACCCAGTAGCAGCGCGTATGCTCCCGCCTGCTCCTGGCTGTAAGAAAGGTTCAGCACCCTTAGTTCTATCTTATTCCTTTTCATATCGCTTGTTGACGTTTTATATTCAAGGGCGTGTGTGGCGCGCTTATTTATTTTCGCTTTCCGGCTGATGCTTGTATCTGAATACCAGAGCGAACACGACGGCTACTACCAACGCATAGGCAGCGAACGTGAACCAGGCGGCCTGCCATTGACTTATCTGCGGCGTGGTGCTGTTAAAGTCTACGAAATAGTTCACCACTGCCTGTGCTCCCAATGTGCCGATGGTGGCTCCCAATCCGTTGGTCATGATGATAAACAGACCTTGTGCGCTGGAGCGTATATCTTTGTCCGTCTCCCGGTCGACAAACAGGGAGCCGGAGATGTTGAAGAAGTCGAATGCCACTCCGTAGACAATCATGGAGAGCACGAACATCCAGACACCATCACCCGGATTGCCGGCACCGAACAGGCCGAAGCGCAGCACCCATGCGAACATAGCGATGAGCATGACTCGCTTGATGCCGAAATGCTTCAGGAAGAAAGGGATCAGTAGGATGCAGAGGGTTTCGGATATCTGTGACAGGGAAATCAGCATGTTGGCGTGTTGCACGCCGAATGTGTCGGCATACTCGGGGATATCACCGAAGCTGCTGATATAGGGGTTGGCAAATCCGTTAGTAATCTGTAGCGATACGCCCAGCAGCATCGAGAAGATGAAGAAGATGGCCATCTTCTTCTGGCGGAACAACGTGAAGGCGCGGAGTCCCAACGCCTCTACCAACGACTTGTTCTGTCCGCCCTTGCTTGTGGGGCAGGCGGGGAGGGTCAGCGAATAGACGCCATGCGCCAGCCCGATGACGGCGCAGGCCAGGAACTGTCCATAATTGTTTTGCAATCCCAGGATATCCACCAACCACATGGAGCATATAAAGCCGATGGTGCCGAAGATGCGGATGGGAGGGAAATGCTTGATGGTGTCCAGTCCCGCCTTGTCCAAGGCCGTGTAGGCCACGGAGTTCGAAAGCGCCAGGGTGGGCATGTAGAAAGCCACGCTCAGGGCATAAAAGGTGAAGAGCGGTCCGAATTCCGCATTCTGTCCGCTTGTCATGCCATAATAGCCTGCAATGCCCATAAAGATAGCGGCCATGAAGTGGCTGAGGCTGAGTAGTCTTTGAGCAGGCACCCAACGGTCGGCTATGATGCCCATGACGGCCGGCATGAAAAGCGAGACGATGCCCTGCATGGCGTAGAAGATGCCGATATGTCCTGCAAGGTCGATGTTGACTAAGTAACTTCCCATGGAAGTCAGGTAAGATCCCCACACGGCAAATTGCAGGAAGTTCATGATAATCAGGCGGAGTTTGATGTTCATAGTTTTTGTTTGGTCTTTTAAAATTAACAGGTTTGACATTCACATAACCTTGCAAAGGTACAATGATGGCGTTAGAAAAACAAGCGAGTGAAAGTTTTTTTGTCCCCCGAACGCAAATTTGGCTTAAAAGAAGTTATAAAGTAGGGGTAGAAACTTTTCTGTTAAGAAAAGTTTCTACCTTTGCAACTTTGTTATATTGCATTAGTTATGTCTACGAAAAATGGAGCGACTATATATACTGAAAGCCATTGATGCGGCCTTGACGGCGGGGGAGAAAATCTTGACGATTTACAATGATCCGGCTTCCGATTTCCAAGTGGAAAGGAAGGCCGACAATTCTCCTTTGACGATTGCCGACCGGGCGGCTCACGAGGTCATCAGCCGAATGTTGGATGAAACTCCGTATCCTGTCTTGAGTGAGGAAGGAAAATCTCTCCCCTATGATGTGCGGAGTCGTTGGGAAAGCCTTTGGATTGTAGATCCGCTGGACGGGACGAAGGAATTCATCAAGCGCAACGGGGAGTTTACCGTCAACATCGCTTGGGTGAGTGGTTCGGTTCCCCGGATGGGCGTGATTTATGTGCCGGTGAAGCGCGTCCTCTACTTTGCGGACGAAGATTTGGGAGCTTATAAGCTGGAAGGCATCACCTCGCGTGAGGACGCTACGTTGGAGGAACTGATGGCACGTGCCGTGAAGCTGCCTTCCGACAAAGGGCATGAAGGTTACGTGGTTGTGGCGTCGCGTTCGCACCTGACGCCGAAGACGGAACAATTCGTTGCGGAAGCGCGGACAATGCACCGCAAAGTGGAGATGATCTCCAAGGGAAGTTCGGTGAAAATCTGTCTGGTGGCCGAGGGCGTGGCGGATGTATATCCGCGCTTTGCGCCCACGATGGAGTGGGACACGGCGGCTGGACACGCCATTGTGCGGGCGGCCGGTGGAGAAATTTACCGGACGGACGTACAGGGACCTTTGCGTTATAACAAGGAGGACTTGCTGAATCCTTGGTTCATTGTGGAAATGAAAAAATAAGAATGAAGAACGATGAATTTTGAGATAATATTCGTATTGCTCGGCCTGATAGGGATGCTGGTCGCCCTGATTAAAGATAAGATGCGTCCGGGCATCGTGTTGTTGTCGCTGGTCGTGTTGTTCATGGTGGTTGGCATCATCACGCCCCAGCAAATGGTGGCGGGCTTCAGCAACCGGGGCATGATTACGGTGGCTTTGTTGTTCCTCGTGAGCGAGGGCATCCGGCAGAGCGGGGCTTTGTCCGCGGTGGTCAAGAAGCTGCTGCCCCATGAGAAAACGTCCGTGGCCAGGGCGCAGATGCGCGTCTTGCCCATCGTAAGCGCTTTTTCGGCTTTCTTGAACAATACGCCCGTGGTGGTCATCTTTGCGCCAATCCTGAAGAACTGGTCGAAGCGTATCGGCCTCTCGTGTACGAAGTTCCTGATTCCGCTTTCCTACGCCACTATCTTAGGCGGTTTGTGTACGCTGATAGGTACTTCCACGAACCTGGTGGTACACGGCATGATGATAGACCGCGGCTTTGAGGGCTTGAAGATGTTCGACTTGGCTTACATCGGGATACCTATCACGGTGGTAGGTCTTCTTTTTATCATCCTTACTTCAAAGAAACTTCTGCCGGAATCGCGTCCCGATAATTTCGAGGAAGAAGAGGCGGATGCGGCCGAAGAAAGTGGGCAACACGTAGTGGAGGTGGTGCTTGCCTCCCGTTTCCCCGGTTTGAAGCGCAAGTTGAAGACGTTTGACTTCAAACGCCGTTATGGTGCCGAGATTAAGGAGATACGCCAAGGCGGACAGGTAATCACGGAGAATTTGGGCGAAGTGCGTTTGCAGGAAGGCGATACGTTGGTCTTGCTTGCCGATGACGCCTTTACAAAGACATGGGGCGATTCATCCGTCTTCCTGATGATGACCAACGGCAAGGAAATCCCTGCCCGGCAAGTGCCTTCTTGGAAGAAATGGACAGCCTTTGCACTTCTTATCGTGATGATTGTAGGCGCCACCATCGGTGAGTTGCCTTTCTTCCAGGAAAGTTTCCCGCGGGTGAAGATGGACATGTTCTTCTTTGCTTCGGTCACGGCGGTGGTGATGGCCTGGCTCAAACTCTTCCCGCCCAAGAAATACACGAAATACATCAGTTGGGACATTCTGATAACAATCGCTTGCGCCTTTGCCATCAGCGCGGCCATGGAAGAGTCGGGCCTGGCGGCGTTGATAGCCAATTTCATCAAGACCGTGTCCGGCTCTTTGGGGGCTTGGGGTGCGCTTGCCTTGCTGTATATCGTGACGTTGCTCATCACGGAGTTGGTGACAAACAATGCCGCGGCCGCATTGGCTTTCCCCTTGGCATTGGAAACCGCCGGAAAGTTCGGGGTCGATCCGATGCCTTTCTTCATAGCCATCTGCATAGCGGCGTCGGCCGGTTTTGCCACGCCCATCGGTTATCAGACCAACCTCATTGTGCAGGGTGCCGGAAATTATAAATTTACGGACTTTGTGAAAATAGGCATCCCGATGGATTTGATAGTCATGATTATTTCCGTAAGCCTTATCCCCTTGATATGGCCTTTTACGGCGGTAGGTTAATATATACATATATATAATATGGTAGAACATATATATCCGATATTTGACAAGATGCTGACGCGGGCGGATAAAGAAGATTTGCTCGGCCAGCATGGCGTGATGATTTGGTTTACCGGCCTGAGCGGTTCGGGCAAGAGCACGATAGCCATTGCTTTGGAGCGGGAGTTGCACAAGCGAGGCATCCTGTGCCGCATCTTGGATGGAGATAACATCCGTAGTGGCATCAACAACAACCTGGGTTTCACGGAGGCGGATCGTGTGGAGAACATACGGCGCATCGCCGAAGTATCCAAATTGTTTGTAGATACGGGCATCGTGACTCTGGCGGCGTTCATCAGTCCCAATAACGACATCCGCGAAATGGCCGCCCGCATCATCGGGCAGGATGATTTTGTGGAAGTCTATGTCAGCACGCCCATTGAGGAGTGTGAGCGCAGAGACGTAAAAGGCTTGTACGCCAAAGCCCGCCGTGGAGAAATCAAGAACTTTACCGGCGTCTCGGCACCGTTTGAGGCTCCTGCGCATCCGGCTTTGACACTCGATACGTCCATGCTCAGCGTGGAAGAGTCAGTGGGCAAGTTGTTGGAGCTTGTTTTACCCAAAATTCAGAAGAAATAAACAGATAACAATGGAAGAATATAAGTTGAGCCACCTGAAGGAACTCGAAGCCGAGTCCATCCACATCATCCGCGAGGTGGCGGCGGAGTTTGAGAATCCGGTCATGCTCTATAGTATCGGAAAGGATTCGTCTGTCATGGTGCGACTGGCCGAGAAGGCTTTCTATCCCGGCAAGGTGCCTTTCCCGTTGATGCACATCGACTCCAAATGGAAGTTCAAGGAGATGATTCAATTCCGTGACGAGTATGCCAAGAAATATGGCTGGAACCTGATAGTAGAGGGCAACATGGAAGCGTTTAAAGCCGGTGTAGGACCTTTCACCCACGGTAGCAAGGTGCACACCGACCTGATGAAGACCCAGGCGTTGCTTCATGCCCTGGACAAGTACAAATTTGATGCCGCCTTTGGAGGCGCGCGCCGTGACGAGGAGAAGTCGCGTGCCAAGGAGCGTATCTTCTCTTTCCGTGACCGTTTCCACCAGTGGGACCCCAAGAACCAGCGTCCGGAGTTGTGGGACATCTACAATGCCCGCATCCATAAGGGTGAGAGCATCCGCGTGTTCCCCCTGAGCAACTGGACGGAATTGGACATCTGGCAGTACATCCGCCTGGAGAATATTCCTATCGTACCTTTGTATTTTGCCAAGGAACGTCCGGTGGTAGAAATAGACGGCAACCTCATCATGCCCGATGACGACCGCCTGCCCGAGCAATACCGTGACAAGATTCAGATGAAGAAAATCCGCTTCCGCACCTTGGGGTGCTGGCCGCTGACCGGTGCTATTGAGAGCGAGGCCGACACCATCGAGAAGATTGTGGAGGAGATGATGACCACCACCAAGAGCGAACGTACCACCCGTGTGATAGACTTCGACCAAGAAGCCAGCATGGAGCAAAAGAAACGGGAGGGATACTTCTAAATGAAGAATGAAGAATTAAGAATGAAGAATATGGAAGGAAATTCGACAAAATTAGATATAAAGGCGTTTTTGGATAAGGACGAGCAAAAAGATTTGCTCCGTTTCTTGACCGCCGGAAGCGTGGACGATGGAAAATCTACCTTGATAGGTCGCCTGTTGTTCGATAGCAAGAAGATTTACGAGGACCAGTTGGATGCCTTGGAGCGTGATAGTAAGCGTGTGGGCAATGCGGGCGAACACATCGACTACGCCCTCTTGCTGGATGGCTTGAAGGCTGAGCGCGAGCAAGGCATCACCATCGACGTGGCCTACCGTTATTTCTCTACCAACAACCGCAAGTTCATCATTGCCGATACGCCGGGGCATGAGCAATACACCCGCAACATGATTACGGGAGGTTCTACGGCCAACCTGGCGATTATCCTCGTGGATGCCCGTATGGGAGTCATCACGCAAACCCGCCGGCATACGTTCCTTGTTTCATTGTTGGGCATCAAGCACGTGGTGCTGGCCGTGAATAAGATGGACTTGGTGGATTTCTCGGAAGAACGTTTCAATGCCATCGTGGCTGATTATAAGAAATTCATCGAGCCGTTGGATATTCCCGACGTGACCTGCATCCCGCTATCCGCCTTGGATGGTGACAATGTGGTGGAGAAATCCGAGCGTACGCCATGGTATACCGGTCCCGCTTTGCTGGATTTCCTGGAAACAGTTCCTATAGACAATGACCATAACCTGGAGGATTTCCGCTATCCGGTGCAATACGTTCTGCGTCCGAACCTCGACTTCCGTGGCTTCTGCGCCAAGGTCGCTTCGGGCGTGGTGCATAAGGGTGACGAGGTGATGGCCTTGCCTTCTCGCAAGAAGTCGCGGGTGAAGAGTATCGTGACCTACGACGGGGAATTGGATTACGCTTTCCCGCCCCAATCCGTTACGTTGACCTTGGAGGACGAGATAGACGTGTCGCGTGGTGAGATGCTGGTTCACCCCGATAACCTTCCTTGCGAAGCCCGTAACTTTGAGGCGATGCTGGTGTGGATGGACGAGGAGCCGATGGACATGAACAAATCGTTCTTCATCAAGCAGACCACCAACTTGAGCCGTTCGCACGTGAGCAGCATCAAGTATAAGGTGGACGTGAACACCATGGAGCACCTCTCCTTGGAGAACGGACGCCTGACCAAAGAGACCCTGCCCCTGCAACTCAACCAGATAGCCCGTGTCGTGATGACCACCGCCAAGGAGCTGTTCTTCGACCCCTATAAGAAGAACAAGGCCACCGGCTCGTTTATCCTCATCGACCCGATAACGAACAACACCAGTGCCGTGGGCATGATAATTGACCGTATCGAGGACAAGGACATGCTCGTGGATGAGGACATCCCCACGCTCGACTTGCCGAAGCTGGGCATCACTCCCGAACAATACGAAGTGGTGGATAAAGTAGTGAAAGAGCTTGACCGGCAAGGTATTGCGGTTAAAGTGAATAAGTAATCACATTTGTACAAACATTAATTATGGGCTTATTAGAACTCAATAAACTTCCCATCAACACCTTGGTGGGCGCCGATTGGAAAACGTTCAAGCAGATTACCGCCGGGCGGCAGATTGACCCGGCTTATCGGGGTAAATACCGGCTGACCAAGGCGGTGTGCCGCTTGCTCTCCACCTTGGTTTCCCTGCAAGACAATAAATACCGGAAACTACTGGCAGACAAACCTTTGGAGCATGACCCGGTGTTCATCCTCGGCCATTGGCGGAGTGGGACGACGTTTGTACACAACGTATTCTCGTGCGACAAGCATTTCGGCTATAACACCACGTACCAGACCGTTTTCCCGCATCTCATGATGTGGGGGCAGCCTTTCTTCAAGAAGAACATGAGCTGGCTGATGCCGGACAAACGCCCTACGGACAACATGGAACTGGCCGTGGATTTGCCCCAGGAAGAGGAGTTTGCCTTGGCCAACATGATGCCTTATACGTATTATAACTTTTGGTTCCTGCCCAAGTATATGCAGGAGTATGCCGACAAATACCTGCTCTTCGATGACATCACGCCGGAGGAACTGAAAGTATTTGAAGATACCTTCGTGAAACTCATCAAGATTTCCCTGTGGAATACGCACGGCACCCAGTTCCTTAGCAAGAACCCGCCGCACACCGGACGGGTGAGGGAGTTGGTCAAGATGTTCCCCAATGCCAAGTTCATCTACCTGATGCGCAACCCCTACACCGTGTTCGAGAGCACCCGGAGTTTCTTCACCAACACCATCCAGCCCCTGAAACTGGAGGACATCAGCAACGAAGAATTGGAGCAAAACATCCTGTCCATCTACGCCAAGCTTTACCACAAGTACGAGAGCGACAAGGCATGCATTCCGCAAGGCAATCTGATAGAGGTGAAATTCGAAGACTTCGAGGCGGACGCCATGGACATGACCGAGCACATCTACCAGACCTTGTCTCTTCCCGGTTTTCCGGAGGCCCGTGCCGACATAGAGAAATACGTGGGCGGCAAGAAGGGGTATAAGAAGAACAAATATAAATATGACGAACGTACCGTCCGCCTGGTGCAGGACAATTGGGGCTTCGCGCTGGAGCAATGGGGGTATGAATTATAAGGAAGGAAAGGTAAAAAGATGATTAGAAAAAACTTTTTGTTCTATCTACTAACGTGTATGGCTCTATTATGGAGTGGGAGGGGCGTTGCCCAATCTCATGCAGAGCCTATCGCCTTTGGTGACATGGATCAGTGGATAGACAGGCAAATCGAGGAGTCGGGCATTATAGGCGGAGAACTCAAGCATGTATATGCCATCGGCCCCACGGAAACCATTGTGGGGGATGAACCCTACGTCAACAAAGGCGGTTCTCCGTGGGCCTCGTCCAACGTGATGGCCAAGGTGGCGGGCATTACCAAAACCCAAACATCTGTTTTCCCTGAAAAAAGAGGCGATGGTTATTGTGCCCGTCTCGACACCCGCATGGAGAGCGTCAAGGTACTGGGGTTGGTGAATATCACAGTGCTTGCCGCCGGCTCTATGTTTGCAGGTGAAATGCACGAGCCCATCAGAGGTACTAAAAATCCGCAGAAGATGATCAATTCGGGCATCCCTTTTACCAAGAAACCGGTGGCTATCCAGTTTGATTATAAGGTGAAGATGTCCGAGCGTGAGAAGCGTATTCGTGCCACGGGCTTCAGCCGCATCACAGACGTGGACGGGAAAGACTATCCGGCCGTCATTCTTCTCTTGCAAAAGCGTTGGGAAGACGAGGAAGGCAACATCTACGCCAAGCGTATAGGTACGATGGTGGTGCGTTATGACAAGACGACTCCGGATTGGACGAACAACGCCACTTACGAAATCATGTATGGCGACATTACGGGAAACCCCGCCTACAAGGCTCACATGATGCGCCTGCAGGTAGAGGAACGCTATGCCGTGAATAGTAAGGGAGAGAGCGTACCCATTCATGAAGTGGCTTGGGGGGCGAAAGAGGACACTCCCACGCACATGGTGTTGCAATTCACGTCCAGTCATGGAGGTGCCTATATCGGATCGCCAGGTAATTCTCTATGGATAGATAATGTAAAACTTGTTTATTGATAGTTTGGCGGAACCGATTAAAATTGTATTTTTGTGCCCGTTATGGGAAGAATACTTGCGATAGATTATGGACGAAAACGCACGGGTATAGCCGTGACCGACACGCTACAACTGATAGCCAACGGCCTGACCACGGTCCCTACGGCAGAGTTGATGTCCTTCCTGACGGATTACGTGTCCCGTGAACCGGTGGAGCGCATCCTCGTAGGCATGCCCAAGCAGATGAACAACGAAGCCTCGGAAAACATGAAGCGCATCGAACCGTTTGTCAGAACTTTGCGGAAGGCAATGCCAAACATTCCCGTGGAGTATGTGGATGAGCGTTTCACTTCCGTATTGGCCCATCGGGCGATGCTGGAAGGCGGATTGAAGAAGAAAGCGCGTCAGGACAAGGCTTTGGTGGACGAGATCAGTGCGACCATCATCTTGCAAGATTATTTGGAGAGCAAACGATTGTAAATATACATATATAATATACAGATTATGATTTTACCTATTTATACCTATGGTCAGCCTGTGTTGAGAAAAGTCACCGAAGATATTACCGCTGATTATCCCAACCTGAAGGAACTCATTGCGAATATGTTCGAAACAATGGATCATGCAGAAGGTGTGGGACTGGCTGCTCCTCAGATAGGACTTCCTATCCGTGTGGTGGTTATCAACTTGGATGTCCTGTCCGATGACTTGCCTGAATACAAGGGATTTCGTAAGGTATACATCAATGCGCATATCTTGGAAGTGTCGGGCGAGGAAGAATCCATGGAGGAAGGTTGCTTGAGTTTGCCGGGCATCCATGAAGCGGTGAAGCGTGGAAACAAGATCCATGTGCAATACATGGATGAAAACTTTGAGGAGCACGACGAGGTAGTCGAAGGTTACTTGGCTCGTGTCATGCAGCACGAATTCGATCATTTGGAGGGGAAGATGTTTATCGACCATATTTCTCCTTTGCGCAAACAGATGATAAAAGGTAAGCTGAATGCGCTGCTCAAAGGAAAAGCGCATTGCAACTATAAGGTGAAAACCGTGAGATAATTGTAACTGTAATGATAAAGCGACTCCTGATAGCCCTATTGCTTTTCCCGGCATTCCTTTATGCCCAGATTAATACGGAGCGGGTGATGATGATTGCCCGTAACGCTCTGTATTTCGAGGACTATGTGCTTTCCATACAGTATTTCAATCAGGTGATCAGCGCCAAGCCCTATTTGTTCGAGCCTTACTTCTATCGTGGATTGGCCAAAATAAATTTGGATGATTACCAGGGAGCGGAAGCCGATTGTGATGAGGCTATCCGTCGTAATCCTTTCGTCGTAGGCGCCTATCAGGTGAGAGGACTGGCGCGTATCCGGCAAAATAACTTTGATGGAGCGATTGAGGATTACCGCATGGCGTTGAAGTATGACCCGGAGAATGTAGTCCTGTGGCATAATCTGACGCTCTGTCACATGCAGAAAAAGGATTATACCGCGGCGAAAGACGATTTAGAGAAGCTGCTGGCGGTAGCTCCGCGGTACACACGTGCTTACTTGATGCGTGGCGATGTGAACCTGCGGCAGAATGACACCATCAATGCCCTGAAAGATTTCGATAAGGCAATAGAACTGGATCGCTATGACCCCGACGGATGGAGCGCAAGGGCGTTGGTAAGGCTCCAGCAGAAGAAATACGCGGAGGCCGAAAATGATTTGGATCAGGCTATTCGTCTGAGTGTCAAGAATGCAGGCAATTATATAAACCGTGCCTTGGCGCGTTTCCATCAGAATAATTTGAGAGGTGCCATGCAGGACTATGACGTGGCATTGGATATAGATCCGAATAACTTCATTGGCCATTATAACCGAGGATTGCTCCGTGCCCAGGTGGGTGATGACAACCGTGCTATCGAAGATTTCGATTTTGTCTTGGAGATGGAACCGGACAATATGATGGCTGCCTTCAACCGTGGCTTACTTCGTGCGCAGACGGGCGACTATCAGGGTGCCATCAGTGATTATTCAAAAGTGATAGATGAGTATCCCAACTTCCTGACCGGTTATCATTATCGGGCGGAAGCGCGTCGTAAGGTTGGTGATATCAAGGGAGCCGAGCAGGATGAATTTAAGCTTATGCAAGCTCAGCTGGACCGCCTGAACGGAAAGAAAAACACTGGGCAACACGTAGCCGATGCTACGTCGGAGGCCGATGGTGACAAAGAAAAGACCCGCAAGAAGTCTGATAAGAACATGGAGAATTATCGGAAAATAGTTATTGCGGATGATTCGGAGGCGACTCAACGATATACGAGCGACTACCGTGGACGTGTGCAAGATCGTAATGTCGTGGTCAAGTTGGAGCCGATGTATGCTTTGACTTATTATGAAAAGGTCAGTGAAATAAAAAAGACGGTTCATTTTCATAAGTTCATCGATGAGTTAAACTTGTCCAAACAATTGCCTAAACCTCTCCGTATCACTAATATGGAAGCTCCTTTGACGGAAGAGCAGGTGCGTTATCATTTTGCGCTGATTGACTCCCATTCTGCCGACATTGTAGCGGATCCGCAAAATGCATTGAAGCGTTTTGCCCGTGGCGTTGATTTCTATCTGGTGCAGGATTTTGACAGCTCGATTGAAGACTTCACACAAAGCATCTTGTTGGACGGTGACTTCTTCCCTGCTTATTTCATGCGTGCTTTGGTGCGTTACAAGCAGCTTGACTATAAGAAAGCGGAGGCATTGTCGGAAGACAATACCAAGTCGGGCGTTCATGATAAACAGAATTCGGGTGTTACGGCGGTAGATTATGAGGTCGTCAAGAAAGATCTGGATAAGGTTCTCGAACTGGCTCCCGACTTTGTGTATGGCTACTATAATCGTGCCAATGTCTCTTCTGCCTTGAAAGATTATCGCACTGCCTTGGAAGATTATAATAAGGTCATCGAGCTGGATCCGGAGTTTGCTGAAGCTTATTTCAACCGCGGCTTGACTCAAATCTTTTTGGGCAATAACAAGCAGGGTATCTTGGATTTAAGCAAAGCCGGAGAACTCGGCGTGATTTCTGCGTACAACATAATCAAGCGCTTTACGGACACCCGCCAATAACATTTTTTGTAAAAGAGATGTTTTTTCAGAAAATAAATCTTTATTTTTGCGTTCAGAATTTGAAACATATAGCATTATGATAAAAATAACATTCCCAGATGGCTCCGTTCGTGAGTATAATGAAGGAGTAACCGGCTTGCAGATAGCGGAAAGTATCAGTTCAAGATTGGCTCAAGAAGTCTTGGCTTGTGGTGTAAATGGCGAGATTTATGATTTGGGGCGTCCCATTCAGAATGATGCCGAGTTCGTTCTCTATAAATGGGAGGATGAACAAGGAAAGCATGCTTTCTGGCACACCAGCGCTCACTTGTTGGCCGAAGCCTTGCAGGAACTCTATCCGGGCATTCAGTTCGGTATAGGTCCGGCCATTGAAAACGGTTTCTACTATGACGTCGATCCGGGTGAAACGCCCATTAAGGAGGCTGACCTGCCTGCCATTGAAAGCAAGATGGCCGAACTGGCTGCTAAGAAAGAGGCTGTCGTCCGTCAAGACATCTCGAAGGCGGATGCTTTGAAGAAGTTTGGCGACCGCGGCGAGACCTATAAATGTGAATTGATTTCCGAATTGGAAGACGGTCATATTACGACTTACACGCAGGGCGCTTTCACGGACTTGTGCCGCGGACCGCACTTGATGACGACTGCTCCTATTAAAGCAATCAAGCTGCTCTCTGTTGCCGGTGCTTATTGGCGCGGGCAGGAAGACCGCAAAATGATGACCCGTATCTACGGTATTACTTTCCCGAAGAAAAAAATGCTGGACGAATACCTGGTGATGCTGGAAGAGGCCAAGAAGCGCGATCATCGTAAGATAGGTAAAGAAATGGATTTGTTCATGTTCTCCGACACCGTAGGTAAAGGTTTGCCTATGTGGTTGCCCAAAGGTACGGCATTGCGCATCCGCCTGCAGGACTTCTTGCGTCGCATTCAGGCACGTTATGACTATCAGGAAGTAATGTGTCCGCCCATTGGTAACAAACTTCTGTATATTACTTCGGGCCATTACGCCAAGTATGGAAAAGACTCTTTCCAGCCTATCCATACACCCGAGGAAGGCGAGGAGTACTTCTTGAAACCAATGAACTGTCCGCATCATTGTATGATATACAAGAACTCGCCCCGCTCGTATAAAGATCTGCCTTTGCGCCTTGCCGAGTTCGGTACGGTTTGCCGTTATGAGCAGAGCGGTGAATTGCACGGGCTGACCCGCGTACGTAGCTTTACGCAGGACGATGCACACTTGTTCTGTCGCCCCGATCAGGTGAAAGATGAATTCTTGCGTGTGATGGATATTATTTCCATTGTATTCAAGTCGATGAATTTTGAGAATTTTGAAGCACAGATATCTTTGCGCGATAAGGAAAATCGTGAAAAATATATTGGTAGCGATGAAAATTGGGAGAAAGCAGAACGTGCCATCATTGAGGCCTGCGAAGAAAAGGGGCTGAAAGCAAAGATTGAATACGGTGAAGCTGCTTTCTATGGTCCTAAGCTCGACTTTATGGTGAAGGACGCTATCGGACGTCGTTGGCAGCTGGGTACCATTCAGGTGGACTATAATTTGCCCGAGCGTTTCCAACTGGAATATACCGGTGCCGACAACCAGAAGCATCGTCCGGTGATGATACATCGTGCACCGTTCGGTTCAATGGAACGTTTCGTGGCTGTACTTATTGAGCATACAGCCGGTAAGTTCCCCTTGTGGCTGACTCCTGACCAGGTTGCTATTCTGCCTATCAGTGAAAAATTCAATGATTACGCCAATGAAGTACGTATGGCGTTGAAGAAATACGATATCCGTGCCCTTGTTGATGAACGTAACGAGAAGATAGGCCGTAAGATTCGCGACAATGAAATGAAACGCATACCTTACATGCTTGTTGTCGGTGAGAAAGAGGCCGAAAACGGAGAAGTTTCTATACGCAAACAAGGTGAAGGCGACCAAGGTTCAATGAAAGTTGAAGAATTTGCTAAAAAAATCAGTGAAGAAGTTCAGAATATGATAAATAAGTGGTAAATTTGCGGCCAATTTAGTAGTAACATAAAAATAAAGAAACAAATAGGTAGTACAACGTTATTTAATGAAGAATGACAATTTAAAAGGGCAACACCGGATTAATGAACAAATCCGTGCCAAAGAAGTCCGCATAGTGGGCGATGAGGTGGAAAGCAAAGTGTATCCGATAGCGCAAGCCTTGAGGTTGGCTGAAGAACATGACGCAGACCTAGTAGAGATTTCTCCCAACGCACAACCTCCTGTTTGTCGTATTATAGATTACTCTAAATTCCTTTATCAGTTGAAGAAACGTCAGAAGGAACAAAAAGCCAAGCAGGTGAAGGTCAATGTGAAGGAAATTCGTTTTGGTCCTCAAACAGATGATCATGATTATAACTTCAAGCTGAAACATGCCAAAGGCTTTTTGGAAGATGGTGATAAGGTGAGGGCATACGTTTTCTTCAAGGGTCGTTCCATTTTGTTCAAAGAGCAGGGTGAAGTGTTGCTGCTTCGTTTTGCGAATGATTTGGAAGACTATGCCAAGGTGGATCAGATGCCTGTCCTGGAAGGAAAGCGAATGACAATCCAACTTTCGCCGAAAAAAGCCGCAGGAGCGAAGAAACCTGCTGCTCCTAAACCGGCTTCGGTTGCCACGGGTGAGAACAATGTAACGGAAGAACCAGAAAAATGAGTAACGCCATCGGTGTAGTGCGTTGCCATCTAATTTTAATAATTTAAATATAAGTAAGATGCCAAAGATCAAGACTAACTCCGGTTCAAAAAAGAGATTTACTCTTACCGGAACGGGTAAAATCAAAAGAAAGCATGCTTTTCACAGTCACATTCTGACTAAGAAAACGAAAAAGCAAAAAAGAAACTTGTGCCACGCCACATTGGTTGACATTACCAATGTAAGCCAGGTTAAGGAGCTTTTGGCTATGAAGTAATCAGAAAGCTGCTAAGAAAATTAAAGTTATTAACCGAATGCATTAGCTGGAAGTCTGTTGCGTGAAGCAATGGCGCTAACATTCAAAAACAAGTAAAAACTATGCCAAGATCAGTAAATCATGTTGCTTCTAGAGCAAGAAGAAAGAAAATTTTGAAATTGACCAGAGGTTACTTTGGTGCAAGAAAGAACGTTTGGACCGTTGCCAAGAATACTTGGGAAAAAGGCTTGACGTATGCCTACCGTGACCGTAAGAATAAGAAGAGAAACTTCCGCGCTTTGTGGATTCAGCGTATTAATGCCGCTGCTCGTTTGGAAGGTTTGTCTTATTCTAAACTGATGGGTGCTTTACACAAGGCCGGAATCGAGATTAACCGTAAGGTTTTGGCTGATTTAGCCGTAAATCATCCGGAAGCATTCAAGGCTATTGTTGCTAAGGTTAAGGCTGCATAAGCTGTCCGAATAACAGAATAACAAAGAACAGTGCCGGTACTTATATAAGTTTCCGGCACTTTTTTTTGTTTTTTCTTGTTTCTTTCATAGAAACTTCTTACCTTTGTTATAGAAAAAATAGCCGCATTGATTGGATCGGGAAACTCATCAAATTTTACGAAATACCGAGACAAGCTTCGCTTCTCAATGGCGGGCC